>NZ_JAODYT010000003.1:0-151647 GCF_029834875.1 Pseudomonas sp. GD04158
CGGTTTGACCGGCGTGGCAGGCAGCTCGGGCGCCAGCAGCGATTCGTTGGCGAACAACTGGCGGTCCTTGCCGGCGTCCTGCTCGGCACGCGTGGCCAGCTCCGCCTGGGCACTGGCGATGCGCGCCTGGGTCTTGCGCAGCTCGGCTTCCAACGCCGGGTTCGGGCGTACCGGCGCCGGCGCCACCTGGTAGTCCAGCGCAGCGGTCAGCTCGACACCGCCAGCCACGCGGCGGTTGCCGATGATCGCGGCGTCGGCGCCCAGCTCGTCTCGCACCAGTTTCATGGCGGTCCGCATATCGGCGGCGAAGAAGCGTTTGACCTGCATGACCCTTTACCTCAGTTCTGGCCAACCGTAGCGACTATGGTGACCTGCTTGTTGTCCGGAATTTCCTGGTAGGCCAGCACATGCATGCTGGGTACCGCCAGCCGCGCGAAGCGCGACAACATCGCCCGGATCGGACCGGCCACCAGCAGAATCACCGGCTTGCCGAGCATTTCCTGGCGCTGCGCCGCTTCCACCAGGGAACGCTGCAGCTTCTCGGCCATACCCGGTTCGAGGAGGATGCCATCCTCGCTGCCCTGACCGGCCTTCTGCATACTGTTGAGCAATATCTGTTCCAACCTTGGTTCGAGGGTGATCACAGGCAGCTCCAGCTCTAGTCCCACAATGCTTTGCACAATGGCGCGGGCCAGCGAGACGCGTACCGCGGCGACCATCGCGGCGGGATCTTGACTCTTGGGCGCGACGTTGGCGATGGCCTCGGCGATGGTGCGAATGTCGCGCACCGGCACCTGTTCCTGCAGCAGCGCCTGCAGCACCTTGAGCAGGGTCGACAGCGACACCAGCCCCGGCACCAGCTCCTCGGCCAGCTTCGGCGAGCTCTTGGCCAACAGCTGCATGAGCTGCTGCACTTCCTCGTGGCCGAGCAGCTCGTGGGCATGCTTGTGCAGGATCTGGTTGAGGTGGGTGGCGACCACGGTACTGGCGTCGACCACGGTGTAACCCAACGATTGCGCCTGATCGCGCTGACTGGGGTCGATCCACACCGCCTCCAGGCCGAACGCCGGATCCTTGGCGGCGATACCGTTGAGCGGGCCGAATACCTGGCCGGGGTTGATCGCCAGTTCGCGATCCGGATAGACCTCGGCCTCGGCCACGCTGACGCCCATCAGCGTCAACCGATAGGCGTTGGGCGCCAGATCGAGGTTGTCGCGGATATGCACCGAGGGCATGAGAAAGCCCATCTCCTGCGACAGCTTCTTGCGTACTCCCTTGATACGCGCCAGCAGCTGGCCACCCTGATTGCGGTCGACCAGCGGAATCAAGCGGTAGCCCACCTCCAGACCGACCATGTCCACCGGGGTGACGTCGTCCCAGCCCAGTTCCTTGACCTCCTGGGCCTTCTGCGCCGGCAGCAGCTCCTGCTGGCGCTGCACTTCCTTGACCTCGGCTTCCTTGACCTTGCGGTTCTTGTGCGCGATCCAGTAGGCGCCGCCAGCGGCCACCAGGCCCAGGCTGATGAAGGAAAAGTGCGGCATGCCCGGCACCAGGCCCATGGCGATGAGGATGGCAGCGGCCACGGCCAGAGCACGCGGCGAGGCGAACATCTGCCGATGCACCTGCGAGCCCATGTCCTCGGAGGTGGAAACGCGGGTCACCATCACCGCGGCGGCAGTGGACAGCAGCAGGGAAGGAATCTGCGCCACCAGGCCGTCACCGATGGTGAGCAGGGTGTAGACCTTGCCGGCCTCGGCGAAGGCCAGGCTGTGCTGCAGCACGCCGATGGCGATACCGCCGATCAGGTTGATGAACAGGATCAGCAGGCCGGCGATGGCGTCGCCGCGCACGAATTTGCTGGCACCGTCCATCGAGCCGTAGAAGTCCGCCTCCTGGGCCACCTCGCTGCGACGGCGCTTGGCCTCGGCCTGATCGATCAGGCCAGCGTTGAGGTCGGCGTCGATGGCCATCTGCTTGCCGGGCATGGCGTCGAGGGTGAAGCGCGCGCTCACTTCGGAGATACGCCCGGCACCCTTGGTGACCACCACGAAGTTGATGATCATGAGGATGGCGAACACCACGATACCGACGACGTAGTTGCCGCCGATCACCACTTCGCCGAAGGCCTGGATCACCTGGCCCGCCGCGCCATGTCCGTCGTGGCCGTTGAGCAGCACCACACGGGTGGAGGCGACGTTCAGCGCCAGACGCAGCAGCGTGGCGGCTAGCAGGATGGTGGGGAACACGGCGAAGTCCAGCGGCCGCAGCGCATAGATGCTGACCAGCAGCACCACGATCGACAGCGCGATGCTGAAGGTGAACAGCACGTCGAGCAAAAACGGCGGAATCGGCAGCATGACCATGCCGAGCATGACCAGCAGCAGCAGCGGAATGCCCAGGTTGCCGTGGCGCAACCCGGCAAGGTTGCTGCGTACGTCACCGATGATTTGTGCGCGATCTACTGCCACAGCTCTACCCCAGCCCATTCAATCTTTTGACGCGAAAATGCGCCCTGCTGGGGTAATGGCAAGAAGCGTTCCAGAATCACGCGGCAGCGTGCAAGACGCTCTTTACGAGTCGCGACGCAGATCCGCAGGGATCGGCAGGTCCGGCAATGGCCCCGGACGCTTGCCCTTGCCGGCCTGGTACTGCCGAAGCTGATAGACGTAGGCCAGCACCTGGGCCACGGCCAGGTACAGGCCGGCGGGAATTTCCTGATCCAGCTCGGTGGAGTAGTAGACGGCCCGGGCCAGCGCCGGCGATTCCAGCACCATCACCTTGTGCTCCTGGGCGATTTCGCGAATCTTCAGCGCCAGGAAGTCGCCACCCTTGGCCAGCAGCATTGGCGCCCCCCCCTTCTCCGGGTCGTACTTGAGCGCCACGGCGAAGTGCGTCGGGTTGGTGATCACCACGTCGGCCTGCGGCACGGCCTGCATCATGCGCCGCTCGGCCATCTCGCGCTGCAGCTGACGGATACGCCCCTTGACCTCGGGCTTGCCCTCGGTGTCCTTGTACTCGTCGCGCACTTCCTGCTTGGTCATCTTCAGCTTCTGCTTGTGGCTCCAGAGCTGGAACGGCACATCCACCGCGGCGATCAGAATCAGCCCGCAGGACAGCCAGAACGCGCTCCAGCCCACCACCCTGAGGCTGTGCAGAATGGCCGGCTCCACCGGCTCGTTGGCGATGGCCAGCAGGTCGTCCTGATCCAGCGCAAGCACCACCAGCGCCACCGCCAGAATCACCAGAAACTTGGCCAGGGCCTTGAGCAGCTCGACCAGCGCCTGCACGGAGAACATGCGCTTGAGACCGGCCAGGGGATTCATGCGACTGGCCTTGGGCTGTAGCGCCTCGGCGGAGAACAGCCAGCCGCCCAAGGCGATGGGGCCGATGACCGAAGCGATCAGCAGGGCCAGGAACAGCGGCTGTATGGCCACCAGGGCATGCTTGCCGGAAGCCAGCAGGTACAAGGCCATGCTGCCCTCGTGCATCAGCACCTCGCGCGGCAGACTGAAATTGCCGCGCATCAGGTCCATGAGCACGTTGCCCATGTAGGCGCCGAAGATGATCAGCGCAACGGTGCCGGTGAGGGTCACCGCCAGGGTGTTGAGCTCCTTGGAGCGAGCGATCTGACCTTTCTTGCGCGACTCCTCGAGCCGCTTACTGGTGGGTTCCTCGCTTTTTTCGGCACCGCTTTCGCTTTCAGCCATGCTCGCTCCTCATCGCGTCAGGGCGAATTCGCCCAGCTGCTGCAAGGCCTCGCTGGCCAGGGCCTGGAACAGGCTGCCGAAGTCGGACAGGCCGATCCAGAAGATCACCAGGCCCATGGCCAGGGTCAGCGGGAAACCGATGGAGAAGATGTTCAGCTGCGGCGCCGCACGGGTCATCACGCCGAACGCCAGGTTGATCACCAGTAGCGCGGTGACCATGGGCAGGGTCAGCAGCAGGCCGGCGCCGATCACCCAGCCGAGCTTGCCGGCCAGCTCCCAGTAGTGGCCGATCATCAGGCCCTGCCCTGGCGGCAGGCTGACGAAGCTTTCGGCAAGCACCTCCAGAACCACCAGGTGGCCGTTGATCGCCAAAAACAGCAGCGTCACCAGCATCAGCATGAACTGGCCGAGCACCGGCACGGAAACGCCGTTGGTAGGATCGACCATGGAGGCGAAGCCCAGGCCCATCTGCATGGCAATGATCTGCCCCGCCACGGCGAACAGATGAAAGAACAGCTGCAGGATGAAGCCGAACATGGCGCCGATCAGCACCTGTTCCAGGATCAGCAACAGGCTGCGCAGGCTCAGCGCGTCGACCTGCGGCATCGGCGGCAGGGTCGGCACCAGCACCACGCTGATCGCCAGCGCCAGGTACAGGCGAACCCGATTCGGCACCAGTTGCGTCCCGATGATCGGCATGACCATCAGCATCGCCGCGATGCGGAACAACGGCAGCAGGAACTGGGCGACCCAGCCGCTGATTTGCTCGTTGCTCAGTTCCAGCATCGCGCGCAGCCCCTCAACCTATGAGGTACGGAATGTTCTGGATCAGATTCTGCGTGTACTCCATCAACTGACTCACCAGCCAGGGGCCGGCCCAGATCAGGGTGATCAGCATCACCATCAGACGCGGCAGAAAGCTCAGGGTCTGTTCGTTGATCTGCGTCGCGGCCTGGAACATGGCGACCACCAGACCGACCAGCAGACTTGGCACCACCGCCAGGCCGACGATCAGCACGATCAGCCACAGCGCTTCGCGAAACAGGTCTACCGCTACCTCGGGAGTCATCGTGAGCCTCGCTATAACGTGCCGAAACTGGCGGCCAGTGTGCCCATGATCAACGCCCAGCCATCGACCAGCACGAACAGCATGATCTTGAACGGCAACGAGATGATCAGCGGCGACAGCATCATCATGCCCATCGCCATGAGAATGCTGGCGACCACCATGTCGATGATCAGGAACGGGATGAAGATCATGAAACCGATCTGGAACGCGGTCTTCAGCTCGGAGGTGACGAACGCCGGCACCAGGATGGTCAGCGGTACGTCCTCGACACCGGCCAGATCGGTACGCTTGGACAAGCGCACGAACAACGCCAGGTCGCTCTCACGGGTCTGCGCCAGCATGAAGTCGCGAATCGGCCCCTCGGCACGGGTCAGCGCCTCCTGAGCGACGATTTCCTCGTTGAGGTAGGGCTGCAGCGCATCGGTGTTAATCCGGTCGAAGATCGGCGCCATGATGAACAGCGTCAGAAACAGCGCCAGGCCCACCAGGATCTGGTTCGACGGGGTCTGCTGCAGGCCCAGTGCCTGACGCAGGATGGAAAACACGATGATGATCCGAGTGAAGCTGGTCATCAGCATGACGAACGCCGGGATGAAGCTCAGCGCGGTCATGATCAGCAGGATCTGCAGGCTGACCGAATACTCCTGCTGACCCTCCGCATCGGTGGACAGCGTGATCGCCGGAATCGACAGCGGACTGCTGCCCTGCTGGATCAGCGAGGCGCCGGATGGCGGATCTTCGGCGAACGCCAGCGAAGCGGCCAGACTCAGCAGCAGCACCAGCAACAGACGCAGCATCAGGATTTGTCCTTCTGATCCTTGCCCAGCAGCTCCATCAGGCGCTGGGCGAATTCCGGTGTGGCCGGTTCGGCGTCGGCCAGGTGCACCGGCTCCTTGAGCACGTGCAGCGGGGTGATGCGTCCGGCGGACAGGCCCAGCAATATCTGCTCGTTGCCCACCTGCACCAGCACCAGGCGATCACGCGGACCGAGCGGCTGAGTGGCCAGCAGCTTGATCACCTGGCCGCCGCGCGGCGCCAGTTGCTGCACCCGACGCAGCAGCCAGGCGAGCGCGAAGATCAGCCCGATGACCAGCAGCAGGCCGAGCAGCAACTGGCCCAGCTGGCCGGCCACATCGCTACCGGCCATGGGCGTGGCCGCCTTGCCCGCAGGTTCGGCCGCCATGGCCGCCAGGGGCATGCTCAGAAGCAGAGCGAGAAGACGAGCCATGGTCAGCGCAGCTTCTTGATGCGTTCGCTGGGGCTGATCACGTCGGTCAGGCGAATGCCGAACTTCTCGTTGACCACCACCACTTCGCCATGGGCGATCAGGGTGCCGTTGACCAGCACGTCGAGCGGCTCGCCGGCCAGGCGATCGAGCTCGATCACCGAGCCCTGATTGAGCTGCAGCAGGTTGCGAATGGTGATATCGGTGTTGCCCACTTCCATGGAAATGGACACCGGGATATCCAGGATCACGTCCAGGTTGGGGCCGTCCAGACTGACCGGCAGCCCGCTGGCCTGTGGCGCGCTGCCGAACTCTTCCATCGGCGCACGCGGCGCCGCCGGCTGGGCGCTGCTCTGCGCAGCCAGCATGGCGTCGATGTCGTCCTGGCCGGCATCGCCTGCCTCGGCCAGGGCTGCCGCCCACTCGTCGGCCAGCGCCTGTTCCTCGGGGGAGGTGTTCTCTTCGTCTGCCATCGTTGTTCCTCGCCTACCTCAAATGGGTTTGCCAGCGCCTCAGCGCTGACGCTCGATCGGCTCGAGCACCTGCAGGGCGAGATTGCCCTTGTGTGCGCCGAGCTTGACCTTGAAAGTCGGCACGCCATTGGCGCGCATGATCACGTTTTCCGGCAGCTCCACCGGGATCACGTCACCCGGCTGCATGTGCAGGATGTCGCGCAGCTTCAGCTGACGCCGCGCCACGGTGGCGGCCAGCGGCACGCTGACGTCGAGGATGTCCTCGCGCAGGGCCTTGATCCAGCGCTCGTCCTGATCGTCGACGTCGGACTGGAAACCGGCGTCGAGCATCTCGCGAATCGGCTCGATCATCGAATAGGGCATTGTGATGTGCAGGTCGCCACCGCCACCGTCCAGCTCGATATGGAAGGTGGACACCACCACCACCTCGCTGGGGCTGACGATATTGGCCAGCGCCGGGTTGACCTCGGAGTTGACGTACTCGAAGTTGATGTCCATCACCGCATGCCAGGCCTCGCGCAGGTCGACGAAGGCCTGATCGAGCACCATGCGCACCACGCGAAGTTCGGTGGGGGTGAACTCGCGCCCCTCGATCTTGGCGTGGCGGCCGTCGCCGCCGAAGAAGTTGTCCACCAGCTTGAACACCAGCTTGGCATCCAGAATGAACAGGCCGGTGCCGCGCAGCGGCTTCATCTTCACCAGGTTGAGGCTGGTGGGCACGTACAGCGAGTGCACGTACTCGCCGAACTTCATCACCTGCACGCCACCGACGGCCACGTCCGCCGAGCGGCGCAGCAGGTTGAACATGCTGATGCGGGTATAGCGGGCGAAACGCTCGTTGATCATCTCCAGGGTCGGCATGCGCCCACGGACGATGCGGTCCTGGCTGGTCAGGTCATATTGCTTGACGCTTCCAGGTTCCGCGGCGTCTTCGGTGGCGACCAGCCCGTCGTCGACGCCATGCAGCAGCGCGTCGATCTCATCCTGGGAAAGCAGGTCTTGCACGGCCATGTTGGGCTCCCGGCTACTGCAAAACGAAATTGGTGAACAGCACCTGCTCGACCACGGTGCTGCCGGTTTCCTTCTGGGCCAGTTCCTGCACGCTGGCCAAGGCCTGCTGCAGGAGCATCTCCTTGCCCAGCGGGGTCTGCAGGGCAGCGAAATCCTGACCGGAAAGCAGCATCACCAGGCGATTGCGCAAAACCGGCATGTGCACCTTGAGTTTCTCCACGCCAGCGGCGTCGCGGCTCATCAGCGCCATGCTGACCTGCAGATAGCGAGTGCGGCCCTGATGATTGAAATTGACCACGAAAGCCGGCATCAGATCCTGATACAGCGCCGGTTGGCGCACCGGTACCGCGGGGCTGGCAGCTTCGGCGGGCTTGGCATCGTCGGCCTTGTCGCCCTTGCTGAGAATGAACCAGGTACCGCCAATGGAAAGACCGACGGCCAGGAGCAGACCCACGACGATGAGAATGATGAGCTTGAGCTTGCTCTTGCCGCCGGGTTGTCCGTCGGCGGCCGGTGCCGCTTCTTTCTTAGCCATGCCAATAATCCGTCAGTGCCTACGTTCTTTCCGCTTTCAAAGGGTTAAGAGCAAGTGTTATGCCAGCATCTGAGCAGACTTGTCTAACTCTGGGCTGCGGATTTAACAGGGCCGCGCCCTTGCTGTCACCTCAAAAAGCATTCGCCCGGGCGACCTTTCGGCCACCCGGGCGAATGCAAGTTTAGCGGAGTGACGCCGCCTGGCTGGCGTCGACTCCGTCAGCGTCTGGCTCAGGCGTAGTAATCGACCAGGCCGAGCCCCGTGCGCAGGCGCTCACCGGCCACTTCCTGATGTCCGACCATCGCTGCGTCATCGCCGCCCAGCAGCCCTTCGCCGCCACGTCCACCACCACCACGGCCCTCCTCCCCCTGGCCCTGCCAGCCGCGACTCAGCGACTGGTCGGAGACATTGGCGTCGGCCAGGCTCATGCCCTGCTGGGTGAACAGCTCGCGCAGGCGGTGCATCTGGCCTTCTAGCGCTTCGCGCACGCTGGCATTGGGGCTGGCGAAGGTGACCTGGGCCTGATCCTGGGACAGGTTCACCCGCACCTCCAGGCGCCCCAGCTCGGCCGGGTCGAGCTGAATTTCCGCCGACTTGAGGTTCTGGCTGGACAACCACATGACCCGGTCCACCACCGCCTCGCTCCAGCCGCCCTGATGCATGGCGACCGGCTGACCGGGCACCAGTGGCAGGCGCGAGGTCACGTTGGTCTGCTGGTTCAGCGCCTGAGTCAGGGCGTTGAGCTTGCTGACGAACTGATCCGGGCGATTGGGTTGCACGCTGTCCTTGAGACTCTCCAGCGCATCCTTGGCCAGGCTCTCGAGCGGCAGGTCCAGAGCAGGCTCATCGCTTTTCTTGAGCGTCTCTTCGCCTTTGCCCATGGCCGCCATGGCCGCGGCGAAATCGGTGCTGGTGGAGATCCGCGCACTTCTGCTCAAAGCCTCCTGCACGGGCTGGGTCTTGACCTCCTCCTCCGGCAGCTCGGCGAGCATGGCCAGGGGGTCATCGACCTCAGGCTCCAGCACCGGCTGCGTCTCTTCGGCGCTGCCGCCGACAAAGCCGGTGATCAGCAGAGCCTCGGGCGGCAGCGCTTCCTCGGCAGCAGGCACCATGTCAGCCGGCAGCGGCATGCCGCCAAGGGCCATGGCCAGCAAGGGGTCGAGCGCCTCCTGCGTACCCTCCTCGGCCGGCAAGGAATTGCCGGGGGCGGCAACGACCGGTTGTTCGGCGGCAGTCGCGGCCGGGGTCGAGGCCTCGGCACCGGGCTTGGCCGGCTGCTCCTGGCTGGATTTTGCAGTGCTGCCAGAGCGCTCACCAGGCTTGGCCTGGCGCTCCTTGGCATACACCTCGGCAAAGCTGGAAGCCTCTTTCTTGCTGGGCTCCGGCGCTTTGGCCGGCTGCTTCGCTTTGCTCTTCGCCTCAGGCGTGGCCTGCAGGCGTAGGTCGGGCAACGCGGACATGGACGCTCTCCGTCTGATGGGTCGTGACGGGATCAGAGCAAAGGATGGGCCAACTCGGGAAAAGTCAGACGCGGTAACGCTGACGCTCGGACTTGAAGAGGATGCGGACGATGGCGAATTCGCGCTCGATCTGCTCGATCAGCGCCGGTGCCAGCTCGAGCGCCTCACGCCGCCCAGCGTCCTCGAGCTGCTTGCACAGGCCAGACAGCAGCACCGCGCCCATGTTGCTGCAACTGCCCTTGAAGCTATGAGCGGCCAGCCGCAAGCCCTGCGCATCGCCATCGGCCGCGGCCTGATGCAGCAGACGCAGGCGCTCCTCGGAATCGGCCACGAAGGTATCGAGCAGAATCGGGTACTCGTCTTCCATGACGTCCTGCAAGGCTGCCAGGACGGCATCGTCGAGATGGATATCGGACACCGGGTCACTCCCTGAACGACAGGCCCGCATTATGCCTCAGAGGACCAGCAAAACTCCACGCTGACCCCCTGGCCACCCGGCGCAACATGGAAGCCATCACTGAGCTGACGCACCAGCGCCAGCCCGCGTCCGCACAGGGCTTCGTCGCCAGCCGCCATGACCCTGCCCGGATCGAAGCCGGGACCGCTGTCCTCGACCCGCACGATCAGACGGCCACCCCCGTCCTCCGGCAGCATCCGCAGGTGGAAGCGCACGTACCCCTCGTGCAGTGCGGCCAGGCGCAGGCGGCGCTCACGGTAGTACTCGGCAAAACCGCTGGCATCCTGCTTGAGCGCGGAGTTCAGTCCCATCACGCCGTGCTCCAGGGCATTGGAGTAGAGCTCGGCCAGGACGGTGTACAGCTCCCCGCCGCGCGGTCGCAGGGCCTGCACGTCCAGCAGCAGCTGCAACAGGTAGGGCAAGGGATTGAAATGGCGCAGGCTCTGCGCGCGAAACTCGAAACTGGCCGACCAGTCCAGCGAACTGCTCTGGCCGCTGTCGGCAAAGGCCAGGGGCCGAGGGCGCTCGTCGTCTTCGGCAAGGCCGACCTGCAGCATGCTGACGTCGTCCTGCACTTCGCCGCGGAACTCCACCAAGGCCCGCTGGATCTCCTCGAACAGCGCCTGCGGCTGGCGATTGGCATCGAGCAGGGCCAGCAGACGCTCTTCGCCGAACAGCTGGCCCTGCTGGTTGCAGGCCTCCAGCACGCCGTCGCTGAGCAGGAATATGCGATCCCCCTCGGCCAGGGGATACACCTCGCAGCGATCGCTGAATGCCGCCGGCTCGAGAATGCCCAACGGCAGATGACGTGACACCAGCGCCTGACGCGGTCGCCCGTCGCCATGCAGCAGATAGCCATCGGGCAGCCCGCCGTTCCACACCTCGAGCAGGCCCCGCTGGCTGCTGATGTTGAGCAGGGTGGCGCAGCAGAACACCCCAACCGGCAGGATGCGCTTGAGCTTGGCATTGATCTCGCGAAGGATCTCGGCCAGGGCATGGCCTTTGGAGGTCATGCCATAGAACACCTCGGCCAGCGGCATGGCGCCGATGGCGGCCGGCAAGCCGTGCCCGGTGAAGTCGCCCAGCATCACGTGCATGCCGCCGGAGGGCGTGTACGCCGCCAGCAGCAGGTCGCCGTTGAACAGCGCATAGGGCGATTGCAGATAACGGATATTGGGGGCGTCGAGGCAGCCGGAATGCGCCACCTTGTCGAATACCGCCTTGGCCACCCGCTGCTCGCGCAGCAGGTGTTCGTTGTGCCGGGCGATCAGGTCACGCTGTTCCAGCACGGTGGCCTGCAAGCGGCGCAGGCGATCCATGGCGCCGATCTTGGCTTCGAGTATCACCCGGTTGTAGGGCTTGGCGAGAAAATCGTCGCCGCCCGCCTCCAGGCAACGCACCAGCGCCTCGTTCTCGGTGAGCGAGGTGAGAAAGATGATCGGCACCAGCGCTTCGCCGGCCTGCTGCTTGATACGGCGGGCGGCCTCGAAACCGTCCATCACCGGCATCAGGGCATCCATCAGCACCAGGTGCGGCCGCTCCTGCTCGAACAGGGCGACCGCCTCCAGCCCGTTGCCGGCGGTGAGTACCCTGTGCCCCTGCCGACTGACGATGGTCGACAACAGCATGCGGTCGGCCGCGTTGTCCTCGACGATCAGGATCGACAGGCGCTCAGGCATGTTCAGCTGATCTGGAACAACTGCTCGAAGTTGGAAATGGCGAGGATCTTGCGCACATCGCTGCTGCAGTTGAGCAGACGAATCTGCGCCGCGTCGCCGCCGGCGTGATCGCGCAGCAGCAGGAGCATGCCGAGGGCCGAGCTATCCAGATAGCTGGTGTCCTGCAGGTCGACCTGATAGCGCTTGGGCGTGATGTTGACGCGCTCGTAGGCGTCACGAAATTCCTGGTGGGAGGCGAAGTCGAATCGTCCTCGAATCACGATGGTCAGCTCTTGCCCGTCGGCCGACGGTTGCGAGGTGATGGCCATGTCTACTCCTTTTGGGGACTTTGCCAGATCGGCGTGTTCACGCTTCAAGGTGTAGCACCTGAGCTGCGGTGAGACAACTGCAATCAGGGCTCGCCGCGATCGATCAGGCGTTGCGCCAGTTCGTCGAGCAGCTTCTGCTCGCGCTTGTCCTCGGCCAGCCGCGCCTCGTCGATGTAGCGCTGCACCAGCTTGCGCAGCCCTTCCAGACGCGCATAGCGCTGCTGCCATATGGCGCGAATCTTCTCCAGATTCGCGCGATGCCATTCGAGGTTCTGATGCTGCTGGCCGATGGCCGTCTCCAGCTGCGAGAGAAAGCGCTGATAGTTCATCAGCCATTGGCCGGAGACGCCCTTGCTGCCTTCGCTGATCCATTGCTGCTGGTAATCGCCGCGAAAGCGCTCCAACTCGCCCAGCTTGGCCTCGGCCTGGCCGACCAGGCCCTGACAATGACCGAGCTGGCGTGCGGCTTCGCGCTCGGCCTTCTCGGCCATTTCCACGACCGGCTGCAGACGCTTGGCACGGCTCAGACTCATGGTTTCATCGCCCCATCAGCCTCGATCACGCCCCCAGCACCGCCGCCAGCTGCTCGCGGCTCTGCGCCATGTCCACGCTTTCGCCGAGGCCCTGGCGCAGGTACTGGGCCATCTGCGGTTGCCGGGCGATGGCCAGATCGGTGTCGGCGTCGCCGCCCGGTACGTAGGCGCCGACGCTGATCAGATCGCGGCTCTGCTGATAGCGCGACCAGAGTTGCTTGAAACGCTGCGCCTGCTTGAGCTGCTCCGGCGGTACCACCTGCGGCATCACCCGGCTGATCGACGATTCGATGTCGATGGCCGGATAGTGCCCCTCCTCCGCCAGCCGCCGCGACAGCACGAAGTGGCCGTCGAGTACGCCGCGCGCCGCATCGGCGATGGGGTCCTGCTGGTCGTCGCCCTCGCTCAATACCGTGTAGAAGGCCGTGATCGAACCACCGCCCGCCTCGCCATTACCGGCGCGCTCGACCAGCCGGGGCAGCTTGGCGAACACCGAAGGCGGATAACCCTTGGTTGCCGGCGGCTCGCCGATGGCCAGGGCGATCTCGCGCTGCGCCTGGGCATAGCGGGTCAGCGAATCCATCAGCAGCAGCACGTTCTTGCCCTTGTCGCGGAAATATTCGGCGATGCGCGTGCAGTATTGCGCCGCGCGCAGACGCATCAATGGCGCATCGTCAGCGGGCGAAGCCACCACCACCGAACGCTTGAGGCCTTCGGCGCCGAGAATCTCGTCGATGAACTCCTTGACCTCGCGACCGCGCTCGCCGATCAGGCCGACGACGATGATCTCGGCCTCGGTGAAACGGGTCATCATGCCCAGCAGCACCGACTTGCCCACGCCGGTACCGGCGAACAGGCCCAGACGCTGGCCGCGTCCGACGGTGAGCAGGCCGTTGATGGTGCGAATGCCGACATCCAGCGGCTGGCTGATGGGATCGCGATTGAGCGGATTGATGGCAGGCCCGTCGACCGGCACCCAGTCCTCGGCCTTCATCCCGCCCTTGCCGTCGAGCGCCCTGCCGGCGCCGTCGAGCACCCGGCCGAGCATTGACATGCCCATCGGCAGGCGGCCGGCATCGGGCAGCGGCACCACGCGGGCGCCAGGTGCAATCCCGGCCAGACTGCCCACGGGCATCAGGTAGATCTTGCCGCCGGAAAAGCCCATGACCTCGGCCTCGACCTGCACGGGGTGGTAGCTGTCGCCATTGATCACCAGGCAGCGGCTGCCGATGGCGGCGCGCAGGCCTTCTGCCTCCAGGGTCAGGCCCACCATGCGCAGCAGGCGGCCTTCGAGTATGGGCTGGCTGGGCAGGCTGATCGCCTCGGTGTAGCCCTCCAGACGCCGGGCGAAACTCACCCGATCAAGGCGCATCGCCGGCGTCCAGATCGAGGCTTATGTCGGCCTCGGGCGGTTGGGTGAACTGCGCGCGCTGCTGCTCGAATAGCTGCTTGAGCGCCTGCGCCATGCGCGTTTCCACGCTGGCGTCGATCTGGCTGTGCTCCGACTCGATGCGGCAGCCGCCGGGTAGCAGGCTGTCGTCCTCGAGAATGCGCCAGTTCTCTTCATGGCGCTCACGCAGGGCCTTGATGACCTCAAAGTCCTGCGGGTTGACCTGGATGCGCACGTTGTCCGCCCCCATCGGCAGCAGCTTGAGCGCCTCGCGCAGGACCTGGCGAATCTGACTGGAATCGATGCTCAGCTCGCGCTGGATCACCTCGCGCGTCATATGGCTGACCAGGCGAACCAGGGCCAGCTCCATCTGCTGGTCCTGCTCGGCGATGGGCTCGAGCAGTTGCGCCATGAGTTTTTCCAGGCTGCCGATCTTCAGCGCCAGCGCGGCATCGGCCTCCTGCTTGGCCTTGAGCTGACCGGCGTGAAAGCCGTCCTTCTCGCCGGTGGCAAAACCTTCGTTGTAGGCATCCTGGCGGATCGCCTCGAGCTCATCGAGCGTCAGCGGCTTGACGTCCTCCAGCGCGACTTCCTCGACCTGGCCGAGGTCCTGCGCCTCGCCTTCGGCCGCAGCGGCGGGCTCTTCGGCTGGAGCCGCCTCGCTCTCTGCGGACTCTTCGCCAGGCGCATCGAAGCTGGGCAGCGCCCAGCGATCGAACGTACCCAGGTCCTTGGCGCGAATCAGCTCGCTCTCCGGCTCCTTGGCGGCCATCAGGGTCTGTTCCCATTTCGACGCGAGCCGCGTTGCTGCGCCAAATGGCGCCAGGCAAGGCGCGGGACGCAGGGAATGGTTGCCCCCTTGCCAAGTCCCGCAACACCGCATGGTGCCATTTGCCGCGCAACCCGAAGGGCCGGGCCGGTCTTTGCGCGCTGCTGCGTTATTCGTTGTTCATTTGGAATGACCAAACTTCTCTCCTCATGCCTTGCCCCGCGCAAAAACTGGCTCCGGCGCGGCCGTGGCGAAACGGGAATAGACCCTGCTAAACCATCTCCTCGCCGCCCTTGCCACCGAGCACGATCTCGCCGGCCTCGGCCATGCGCCGGGCAATGGTGAGGATTTCCTTCTGCGCCGCCTCGACGTCGCTGACGCGGACCGGCCCCTTGGCTTCCAGGTCGTCACGCAGCAGCTCGGCGGCACGTTTGGACATGTTCTTGAACACCTTGTCCTTGATCGCGTCGTCGGCGCCCTTGAGCGCCAGCACCAGCACTTCGGAGGACACCTCGCGCAGCAGCGCCTGGATGCCGCGGTCGTCGACGTCGGCCAGGTTGTCGAAGACGAACATCAGGTCCTCGATCTGCGTCGACAGGTCCTCGTCCACCTCGCGGATCGAGTCCATCAGCTGACCTTCCACCGAACTGTCGAGGAAGTTCATGATGTCCGCCGCACGCTTGACCCCGCCCATGGTGGCGCGCGTGGTATTGGCGCTGCCGGAGAACTGCTTCTCGAGAATCTGGTTGAGCTCCTTGAGGGCAGACGGCTGCACGGTGTTGAGCGAGGACACGCGCAGAATGATGTCCAGGCGCACCTTGTGGTCGAAGTGGCTGAGCACCTCGCCGGCCTGGTCCGGGTCGAGATAGGCGACCACGATGGCCTGGATCTGCGGGTGCTCGTAGCGAATCACATCGGCAACGGCGCGCGGCTCCATCCATTTCAGGCTGTCCAGGCCGCTGGTGCTGCCGCCCAGCAGGATGCGGTCGATCAGATTGCCGGCCTTGTCCTCGCCCAGGGCCTGGGTGAGCATCTTGCGGATGTAGCCGTCGGCGCCCACGCCGAGGCTGGTCTGGTCGCCGACGATGTCGACGAACTCGGCCATTACCTGTTCGACCTGCTCGCGGTGAATGTTGCGCATCCCGGCCATGGCCACGCCGACGCGCTGCACTTCCTTCGGGCCGAGGTGACGCAGCACCTGAGCCGCATCGGTCTCGCCCAGCGAGAGCAGGAGAATGGCGGCCTTGTCGACCTTGTTCAGCTTGGTAGCGGTTCGATTGTCACTCATCGGCGTTGATCCACTCTTTCACTACCTGGGCCACGCGACCAGGATCTTCGGCCACCAGACTCTTGATGGCGTTCAATTGTGCATCATACCCCTCGCTGGGGCTGGGCAGCAGTATGCTTTGCGGGCCGCCCAGGCTGACGCGATCTTCGGACAGTTCGCCATCCAGGCCGGCCATCTCGCCCAACTCGACGTCGCCGGTTTCGGCCAGCCCCTTGCCCTTGCCACCGCCGGTGATGTTGTTGAGCACCGGACGCAGCACGCCGAACACCAGCACCAGGATGAACAGTACGCCGAGCACCTGCTTGACGATGTCCCAGAACCAGGGCTGGGTGTAGAACGGAATGTCCGGAATCTCTTCGCCCAGCGAGGCGGTAAAGGCGGTGTTGATCACGCTGACACTGTCGCCACGGCTGGCATCGAAGCCCACCGAGTCCTGCACCAGACGCGTGAAGCGAGCCAGATCGTCGGCGCTCCACGGCACTCGGGTGGCTTCGCCGGTGGTTGGGTCGACGCGTACCTGGTCATCCACCACCACGGCCACCGACAGACGGCGCAGGCGCCCCTGCTGCTGTTTGGTGTAGCTGATCGAACGGTCCAGCTCGAAGTTGCGCGTGGACTGCTCACGCTTGTCGGCCGGGTACGGCGCCAGCATCGGTTGACCGGTAATCGGGTCGGTGATCTGCTGACCGTTGGCATCCACCAGCGGCTGCCCGGGGGCTACCGGGCCGGCAGCCCCCGCAGCGCCACCGGCCTGTTCGGGAGCGGCCGCAGCACCGGGCGGCTGATTGGATAGCGCGCCAGGCACACCTTGCGGCGGCAGGCTGCTCTGACGTTGCTCGTTGACCTGCTGCTCGCTGCGCAGCGCCGGCTGGTCCGGGTTGAACATCTCGGAGGTGGACTCCACCGAGCTGAAATCCACGTCGGCCGATACCTCAGCCTTGTAGCGGCCGGTGCCCAGCACCGGCTGCAGGATGTTGTGCACGCGCTGGGTGAACAGCGTTTCCATGCGGCGGGTGTAGTCGAACTGCTTGCCGGCCATGGTCAGCTCGGAGAGTTCCTGCTGATCCGACAGCAGGTTGCCCTTCTGGTCGACCACGGTGACCTGGCCCTTGTCCAGCTCCGGCACGCTGGTAGCGACCAGATTGACGATGGCCATCACCTGGCTGGGCTCCAGCGCCCGCCCCGGATAGAGCTCCACCAGCACCGATGCGGACGGCTTGCGCTCGTCACGCACGAACACCGAAGCCTTGGGCATGGCCAGATGCACGCGCGCAGCCTTGACGTTGTTGAGGCTGGACACGGTACGCGCCAGCTCGCCTTCCAGGCCACGACGATAGCGGGTGGCCTCCATGAATTGACTGGTACCCAGGCCCTGCTCGCGGTCGAGAATCTCGAAGCCGACGCTGTTGTCGGTGGGCGCCACACCGGCGGCGGCCAGGCGCAAACGCGCACGGCTCAGATCGTCGGCCTTGACCAGCAAGGCGCCGGAGTTGGGCTCGACGGTGTAGTTGATGCCCGCGGCATTGAGCGTTTCCACCACCTGGGTGGCATCCAGGCCATTGAGGCTGCCATACAGCGGACGATAGTCCGGCTGCTGCGACCAGAGCACCACGGCAAAGCCGATGGCCACGCTGGCGGCCAGACCGACCAGCAGGCCGAGCTGACGCAGCACCGACATCTCGGCGAGATTTTCCAGGAAGCTCAAGCCGAACAGCGGCTTCTTGGGCTCCGCTGCTTCGCTCTTAACCGGTACGTTTGCTACTGCTGCCTCAGCCATGAATCAACCCTCAGACCGGCATCTGCATGATGTCTTGATAAGCCTGAACCAGCTTGTTACGCACCTGGGTCATGGCTTGAAAGGATACGCTGGCTTTCTGTGAGGCGATCATCACGTCGGTCAGATCGACCCCGCTCTGTCCCATCTCGAAAGCGGTGGCGAGCTTGCTGGAGGCCTGCTGGGTCTCGTTGACCTTGTTCACCGCCTGACCGAGCATCTCCGAGAAACTCGGCATGCCCTGCACCGGCTCGCTGGCAGCCGGCTTTTGCCGGGCCATGGCCTCGGCCTGCATGGCTCGCATTTCCAGCATCAAGCGATTGAATTCGACACCCTGGGACATGACTTCCTCCACTGCCCGCTTTTTGACGCTAGCGGCGCTATGCAGGGGTAATTGCAACAAGGGTGCCAAGAGGGCAGTTGTCAGCGACAGGCTTCAGTCGGCAGGCAGGAGCAGTGCGAGAAGCGCGCTGGCAGAGCGTGAGACAGCAAAACGACAGGCGGGGATAACCCGCCTGGTTTCAGGCATGAGTGGAGCCAGACTAACTGGCGTAGAGATAGGCCTCGACATCCATGCCGGCGTCGCGCATCTGCGCCAGCTTGTAGCGCAAGGTGCGCGGGCTGATGCCCAGACGCTCGGCAGCCTCCTTGCGGCGGCCGCGCTCGGCGCGCAGGGTATCGATGATCACCTGGAACTCACGACGCCGCAGGTCCTCACCCAGAGCGCCGCCATCGGCCACCATCGCCTCCTCCGCCACCGGCGGCGCAACGGGCGCACTGGGCACGACCGCCAAGCGAGGCGCGGTGCCCTGTACGCTTTGGCCGATGGGTGCGTGCAGGCAGAGATCCTGCGCCTGAATCACTCCACCCTGCTGGAGAATCAACGCACGCTGGATGGCGTTGTCCAGCTCGCGCACGTTGCCTGGCCAGGGGTGCTGCACCAGGCTTCGTGCAGCCGACTCGGACAGCCGCACCGGCGCCTGATTCATTTTTTTGACGTGTTTGGCCAGCAGCCGCTCGGCCAGCGGCAGAATGTCGGCAGGACGCTCGCGCAGCGGCCGCCAGGCCAGCAGGAAGACCGACAGCCGATAGTAGAGGTCTTCGCGGAAACGCCCGGCGGCCACTTCACTGGCCAGGTCGCGGTTACTGGTGGCCAGCACGCGGATGTCCAGGGTGATCGGCTTGCGCGCTCCGACCCGCTCCACCTCGCGCTCCTGCAACACGCGCAGCAGCTTGGCCTGCAGACCAAGGGGCATCTCGGAAATTTCGTCGAGCAGGATGGTGCCGCCATCGGCCAGTTCGAACTTGCCCGGCTGGGACGTGACCGCGCCGGTGAACGCCCCCTTTTCGTGGCCGAACAGCGTGGCCTCGAGCATGTTGTCGGGAATCGCCGCGCAGTTGATGGCGATGAACGGTCCGGACGAACGCGGGGATTGCTGGTGGATGTAGCGCGCCAGCACCTCCTTGCCGGTACCGGACTCACCGGTGATCATCACCGTCGAATCGCTCTGCGCTACCCGGGCCGCCAGCTCCAGCAGTTGCACGCTGGCCGGCTCGAGCGCCACCGGGCCGTCGCGATCCCCAGCAGGCAGCTTGCCGAGCGCATGCCTGGCCACCAGTTCCAGTAAGGTGCGCGGCTCGAACGGCTTGACCAGATAATCGGCAGCCCCCTGACGAATCGCATCCACCGCCCGCTCCACGGCGCCGAAGGCCGTCATCAGCAGTACCGGCAGTTGCGGATAGCGAGCGCGGATCTGCGCCAGCAACTGATGCCCATCCATGCCCGGCATGTTGACGTCACTGACCACCAGGCCGAAGGGCTCCTCGGCCAGGGCGACCAGGGCCGCCTCGGCACAATCGACCGCACGATAATCATGCCCGCCCAGGCACAGGGTATCGGCCAAGGCTTCGCGCAGGGCGCGATCGTCTTCAACCAGCAGGACTTTGGCAGCCATGGGTTACTCCTGATTCGAGTGAAGCGCCGCCTCGAGCAGCGGCAGAGAAATGATGGCGCAGGTTCCGCGACCTGCGCGCGATTGCAGCAGCAACTGGCCCTGGTGGGCCCGCGCCACGGCCTTGACCACCGCCAGGCCGAGGCCGGTTCCGGTGGTCTTGGTGGTGAAGAACGGCTCTCCCAGGCGTCCCAGCGTTTCGCGGCTCATACCGGGGCCGTTGTCGCTGACACACAGGCGCACCTGGTTATCGCGACGATACAGGTGGACCTTCAGCCGCGCTTCGCGCCCCCCTGCCTGAATGGCGTTATCGATGAGATTGAGCACGGTGCCGACCAGCGTGTCGCGGTTGCACAACAATTCGCCCTCGCGCACATCGCACTGCCAGCGCACCGCCATGCCGCCGACATGCACCTCCGCTGCCGCGCGCAAGGCATCGAACAGGGCCGCAGGCGACAGCCGATCGGGCAGCGGCAGCTCGCCGCGGGCAAAGATCAGCATGTCGCGCACCTGATTCTCCAGCTCGTGCAGACGCTCCTTGAGCCGCCCGGCGAAACGCTGCTGCTGCTCGGCCGGCAGAACCTGCTCATTGAGATGGCTGGCATACAGCAGCGCCGCAGAGAGCGGCGTACGGATCTGATGGGCCAGCGAGGCGACCATGCGCCCCAGCGCCGAAAGACGCTCATGACGGGACAGTTGATCCTGCAGGCGGCGGGTTTCCGTCAGGTCGGTCAAAAGCACCAGCTGCCCCGGCTCGCCATGCAGCGAGCGAGTGGCAATGGACAGGCGACGCCCGTCGCGCATGGAGATTTCATGACCATCGTCTTCGCGCGGGGCGAAGTTGCGGGCGATCACCTGGCGCCAGAGCATGCCGACCAGGGGCTGCCCCAGCAGCGCGCGCGCCACGGGATTGGCTTCGCGCACCACGCCCTGGCCATCGATGACGATCACCCCACCGGGCAGCAGATCCAGCAGGCTTTGCAGGCGATGAGCCAGACGCTCCTTCTCTGCCAGCTCCTGCATGCGCTGGGCGCTGACCAGCGCCAGCTGGCCTTTCAGCTCGGTGACCCGCGCCTCGAGCAGGCTGTAGGACTCGCTGAGCTGGTTGGACATCTGGTTGAACAGGGCAAACGCCTGCTCCAGGCCCGCACGGCTGGCTTGTTCGAGCGGTGCCGAGGGGTTTGCCTCGACTGGCTCGGTGGGACGAAGGTTGGCTTCCATCTGCTTCTCTCGCACGACGCACCGTCAGAAGACGGTCAGATGCGAGAGAATTAGCAATCCCCGTGCCGACTTTTTTTGTCTTATTTATCAACAGGTTGAAAAAACAAAGCCGGAGCTTGCGTCAAAGCTCCGGCTCTATTGGGCCTTTCCGCCAGCGGCGTGGGGTCAATCTTCTTCCTGACCTTCCTCGTCGCGACGGCTCATGCCGTACTTGCGCATCTTCTCCACCAGGGTGGTACGGCGAATGCGCAGGCGCTCGGCGGCACGCGCCACCACACCGCCGGCATCATCCAGCGCCTGCTGGATGAGCCCCTGCTCCAGGTTGCCGAGGTAGTCCTTCAGATCGAGTCCCTCGGGCGGCAACATGGCAGGCGTATCCAGGCCCGGCAGCCCGGCCATGATCGCGGCACGTTCTTCCATCTCGTCGCGCAGGCTGGCGGCAAGCTGTTCATCCTCGTCATCGACATGACGGAATTTCTTCGGCAGCTCGCCGACACCGATCACGCCGTAGGGATGCATGATCGCCATGCGCTCCACCAGGTTGGCCAGCTCGCGCACGTTGCCTGCCCAGTCATGGCGGCACAGCGACATGATGGCGGCGGAGTTGAAACGGATGGAGCCGCGCTTTTCGTGTTCCATGCGCGAGATCAGCTCGTTCATCAACAGCGGAATGTCTTCGATGCGCTCGCGCAGCGGCGCCATCTCGATGGGGAAGACGTTGAGGCGGTAGTACAGGTCCTCACGGAAGCTGCCCTCCTCGATCATCTTTTCCAGGTTCTTGTGCGTGGCGGCGATGATGCGCACGTCAGCCGTCTGCGTCTTGTTGCTGCCCACACGCTCGAAGGTGCGCTCCTGCAGCACGCGCAGCAGCTTGACCTGCATCGGCAGCGGCATGTCGCCGATTTCGTCGAGGAACAGCGTGCCGCCGTTGGCCAGCTCGAAGCGCCCAGCCCGGCTGGTAATGGCACCGGTAAAGGCCCCCTTCTCGTGGCCGAACAGCTCGCTTTCCAGCAGCTCGGCTGGAATCGCGCCGCAGTTGACCGGCACGAACGGTGCCTCGCGACGCTTGGAGTGATAGTGCAGGTTACGCGCCACCACTTCCTTGCCGGTTCCGGACTCGCCAAGGATCAGCACGCTGGCCTCGGTGTCGGCCACCTGCTGCATCATCTGCCGCACCTGCTGGATTGCTCGGCTGGTGCCGACCAGACTGCGGAACAGGTTGGGCTCGCGCTGCCGCCCACGATCACGGGCCTGGTCATACATCTCGCGGTAGACCTGGGCACGATGCAGGGAATCGAGCAGCTTGTTGTAGCTGAGCGGTGTTTCCAGCGTGGCCAGCACGCGCCGGCGCAGATCCTCCGGCCACTCGTGAATGCTGAACTCACCCACCGTCAGCAGTGGCAGAAACTCATCCCAACCCGCGATCTGCTTGGTCAGTTCCAGCGCGCCGCCCTTGGATTCGACGTCGCCCAACAGCACGTTGAGCACCTCGCGGCTGGAGCCGAGCTCGGCAACCACGTTGCGCCAGTCCTGACTGTTACAGGCGAGATGATCTTCCCCGAGAAAATTCAGAATGATCGCCAGCTCATGGCGGCGCTCAGCATTGTCGTCGATCAACAGGATTTTGGTTTCACGCCACATCTTGTGTTTGTCTGACCCGAGGAGTGAAAGGAACTGCGCGCCAGATCCTCGGCGCGCACCGGCAATTGGCCACTAGTAAAGTCAAAAACTTGAACTTAGTCAATTTTATGACGTGATTATTTTGCCCGACTTAGGCATTAGCTAAGCAGCTGAAAGCCGGGTCGGGTAGTAAAAAATGGGAAAAAAGAGGAATCCGGGGAAGAGAGCGATGGAGACATTCCGGGCCGAACCAGCCGGTCGAGCCCGGAAAATGCGGCGAAATCAGCCGAACAGCTGATATACCTTGGCGCCCTGACGGGATTGATTGAGCTGAACCAGCTCACCAGCCAGACGCTGCTGTTCGGTCTGACAGACGATTACCAGTTCGCGGTAGAGGGCAAGCAGGCTCTCCATGCTGGTACGCAGCTGCTCTTCATCGCGACTGTCGACCATCGCGGCGTCGACAGCCAGGCGACACTGCACATCCAGTTCGCCAATGGCCGCCCAGTCCTGCTTGGCCAGAGCGTCGCGCAGAGCCAGACCGGTGGCTTCCAAACGCTGGACAGATGAACTCATTCGCTTCTCCTCCGATGCCAGCCCTTACTGGGCGATGGCATCCCAACCCTGTTTGACGTTGCGCAGCAGCTCGGAGACCTCTTCGAGTATCGCAGGCTCGTTGCTGACGTTGGCCTCGGTCAAACGGGCGATCATGTATTCGTACAGGCTATCGAGATTACCCGCCAGCTCGCCACCCTGCTGATGGTCGAGACTTTCGCGCAGGCCCGCGATGATGGCGATGCTCTTGCCGATCAACTCGCCCTTGAGCGCCGTCTGCTCGCGCTCCATGGCACCACGTGCCTGAGCGATGCGAGACAGACCGCCCTCCATCAACATCTGAATCAGACGATGAGGGCTGGCCTCCGCTGCCTGGGCCTGGTTGTTGACGGTCTGATACTGCCTGAGGGCCGCCATTGCATTCATAGTCGCTCTCGCTCTACCGATGGGCTGATACCCTGGGTATCGGCGTAGGCGCTCAAAGCTTTAGCGGGAAAATCAACCGGCCGGAGACGGCTCGACCTCGGGGCCGATGGCATCCCAAGCGCTCTTGATGTCGCCCAGCAAGGCTTGAACCTCATCCAGGGTTCGCGGGGTATCGTCCAACGCAACGCCTGCCAGACGGCGAGTCATGTAGTCGTATAACGCATCCAGATTCTCGGCGATTTCCCCGCCCAGCTCCTTGTCCAGAGCCGCCTGCAGAACGCCCAGGATGGTGATGGTGCTGCCAACCGCCATCCCACGAATCTCGGTATCGCCTTCGGCCTGGGCCTGCTTGGCCAGCATCACGCGCTGCAGCGCCCCTTCGAGCAACAACTGCACGGTACGGTAAGGCGATACCTCCTGGCTGGTCTTGACCTGCTTGTAGGCATCGATGGGGTTCTTGCTCATCACTTACTATCCTTTCTGACGAAGCCGGGCAGGTTGGCCAGCATGCCGCTCAAGCTTTCGCTTGTGCGCTTGAGCTGACCGACCAAAGAGTCCATGGCGTTGTACTGGGCGTAAAGGCGCGTCTGGATCTTTTCCACTCGCAGATCCAGGGCCTTGCGCTGCTCATCGATATTCTTCTTGGTGCCGTTGAGCGCATCGGTACGCTGCTTCAGCACGCCGTCAGTGGAGACATAACCGGACACCGCTTTAGCCAGGCGCCCCATCAGGCCATCGTCTCCGGTCAGGTAACCGGCGACCTGGTCGAAGTTGTTGTCCAGCGTCGCCGTCAGCGCGCTGTCGTTGAGCGTGAGCTTGCCATCCTTCTCGGTGGTGATACCCAGATCGGCAAGCGCGCGCACCCCGCCCTCACCCGACATCTTCACCATTTCGTTGCGCAGCGCCGAAAGCACGTTGCGTACCGAAGAGTCACCCAGAAGAGGACCGGTAACCGGATTCGAACCATCGACCGGTACGACTGCCGTCAATTGGGAGGTTGTGGTGATAAGGGCGTTGTAGGCGCTGACGAACTTCTGCAGGTTGCTCTTTACACCTGCCTTGTCGACACCCACGGTCAGATTGATGGTCTTGCCTTCAAGCCGATCGGCCGAGGACTGCGCCGCGACGAGGTCGAGGGTGACCCCTTCAAGCGCATCATCGATCTTGTTGGTGTTACGCACCAATTGCAAACCGTCGATGGTCAGCTTGGCCGACTGGGCCTTACTGATCACCCCGGCCGCACCGGTAGTGGAACTGGGAGGCAGGAAAGCGTCGGCATTGTCGGGATCGACCGCAGGCGTGAAGGCCTGGGAGGTGAGCGCATTATTTCCGGAAGTTACGCCGTCTTCCGTCACCGACACCTGGATATCGTTGCCCGCACCGGTTTTGGTGGAAGTCAGCACCAGGCGCGAGCCGGAGTCGTCGGTGATGATGCTGGCGCTGACGCCACTGCTGCGGCCTGCCTCGTTGATCGCATCGCGCATACCGGCCAGGGTGTTGTTCCCTTCCGTGATCTCAACATCGAAGCTCGTGCTGCCAACGGAAATGGACATGACGCCGCTGTTGAACGTTGCCGCACCGCTACCACTGACCGATTGCAAACCCACCTTGCTGCTACTGGCCAGCTGCTGCACCTGCACGCTGTAGTTACCCGCCGGCGCGGTGGTAGCGGCAGTCACCCTGAGCACGCTGGTGTTGGACGAACTCGCCGTGCGGGCTTCGAACAACGAAGCCTTGTTCAGCGAGTCGACTGCCGTCTTGAACGTGTTGAGCGCCCCGGTAAAGGTGCCCAACGCCGAGATACGGGCTACGGTAGTTTTCTCGAGACGATCCAGCTGAGCGGTTTTCGGCGCTCGCTCGGAATTGACCAGTACCTTGACAATGCTGTCGATGTCGATTCCCGAACCGACTCCCGTGATACCTACCATGATCCTGTACCTCGTCAAAAATCCGACTGAATCCCGTTCGTGCGGGATACCAGTCAAAACTCATGCCAAGCCCCGAGATCTAAGCTTCGGCCTTGAACAGTAAACTACGCACCTCCGACAGATTTTCTGCCAGTTTCAGCGCCTCCTCCGACGGAATCTGTCGGATGACATCACCCGAACCCGCGTCCGTCACCTTCACCACAACCCGTCCGGAACCATCGTCGACCGCGAAGTTGATGCTGCGGCGAACCGACTGGACGAACTCCTGAATAGTCGCGACCGCCTCTTCGACCTGCTCACGACTGGCCTCCTTGACAGGAGCGCTGGCGCCGGTGGAAGACTGCTCATCGCTGCCCCCGGTCGGGGCCGAGAGGGGCAGGCTTTGCTTCTGCCGCGGCTCGGTGACGCTCGAAACACCAGCATCTCGGGCAACTGCAGGATTTACTGCGGGTTTTATCGAACCGACGTCCATAAATTGCTCCTCACAATGAGGTAACGGGGGGAAGAGCCAAGCCCTTCCCCCCGTAGTCTAGCGCTTTCGACCTTAGCCCAGCAGACTGAGCACTGCCTGCGGCAACTGGTTGGCCTGAGCCAGGATCGCGGTACCGGCCTGCTGCAGGATCTGATTCTTGGTCAGTTCCGAGGTTTCAGCAGCGAAGTCGGTGTCGCGAATCCGGCTACGAGCAGCCGAGGAGTTCTCAGCGATGTTCTGCAGGTTCGAGATGGTGTTCTCGAAGCGGTTCTGCACGGCACCGAGCTGAGCACGCTGACTGTCGATGTTGGAGATTGCACCGTTGATGATACCCAGTGCGCTCTGCGCTCCTGTCGCCGTACTGATATCGATGGTATTCACCGCATCCAGCTCACTGAAGCCGTCAGCACCCAGACCACCACTCATGCCGCTAACCTGGAAGGCATCGGCTGCTTCGAGTTGTACCTGACCATCGGCGCGAGCGCCACCACCAGCAACGATGGTCGCTGCGGAGCCGACATCGTCTTCACCATCGAAGCTCTTGGCCTGCAGCGTAGCGCCACCGGAGCCGGCGTAGTTGGTGATCTGAATCGCATCGCCACGCGAGCTGACCAGTTCGATAGTGTCGCCTTTGTTCACAGCCGAGATACCAGTCTTGCCGGTTTCACGGTTGATGGCATCAGCCAGCGAGGACAGGTTAGTGACATCGTTGACCACTGCCGATACGGTAGCCGCATCGCTTTCCTTCGACTTGCTGGTCAGACCGGACAGGTTGAAGGAGACGGTGCCGGAAGCGGTGATGCCACCCAGTACGGCCACGGTGCGAGCGTTGGCAGTTACGCCGGTCTCGTCGCTCTTCGAGTTGATGGCACGAGCAACTTCGCTGGCCGAACCGCTGGCTGCGCCGGAAATGGCTACGTCACCATTGGACAGCTTGGAGTTGATGTTGAACGAAGCACTGCCGTAGGCACTACCGGAGGTGGCGCTGAAGGCTGCACCCGAAGCGATCGCCTGAGCGTCACCGCCATCGGTGGTGAAGCGGTTGATACCGATGCGATCAGTAGCAGCCGAGCCGATGGACACGCTGATGGTTTCGTAGGCGTTGGCACCAACCTGGAAGCTCTGCGAACCGAAGCTGCCGTCGAGGATCTTGCGACCGCCGAAGCTGGTGGTTTCAGCGATACGGTTCAGTTCCTGTTGCAGCTGAGCAACTTCACCCTGAAGGGCGGCACGCTCGGTAGCGCCGTTGGAACCGTTGGCCGATTGCAGGGCCAGGTCACGCATACGCTGCAGGATGCCGGTGGACTGCTGCAGAGCGCCTTCAGCGGTCTGCGCCAGGGAGATACCGTCGTTGGCGTTACGGGTGGCGACGCCCAGACCGCTGATCTGGCTGGTCAGGCGGTTGGCGATCTGCAGGCCGGCGGCATCGTCTTTGGCGCTGTTGATACGGTAGCCGGTGGACAGGCGCTGGAGAGAAGTATCCAGGCCTTTGGACGAGGTATTCAGGTTACGCTGAGTGTTGAGGGACGCAACGTTAGTGTTGACTGTAAGGGCCATGGTATTGCCTCCAGATGACCTTAGAACCGTTTGTCTGAGCCTGCGAGCTCGGGCCTGCATGCTCAGACGCCCAGAAAGTTCGCATTCGAACTCTTTATCGGCGCTTGCCTCTGGAGCTTTAGAGACTTTTTCAAGCTTTTTTTTATTCTTGCCTATCAGTCACTTAGCTAAAAAATGCCACGAAAGTGACAGCATCGCCTGAAAACCGTCGAGCCCAGCTGGGCTCGACGCACTCGCGGGGACGCTCAATCGGCCAGCCAGGCTTGGAGCCAGCGCTCCAGGTTCGTTCCCTCGAGCATCCAATCGCGCAGTACCGCCTCGCGCAGGAGGTCACCAGCTGCAGCGGCGGCATCCAGATCATTGATGTGCATGCGAATGGCCTCAACCCAGTCCCGAAAGCGATTCTTCACCCTCGTCACCGGCAGGTCACCGCGGTAGCACACCAGGTCGCTGCATACCACCGGGAAGCCACAAGCGCCGTATTCCAGCAGGCGCAGGTTGCTCTTGCACTCGTTGAACAGGTTCTGCTCCACCGGTGCCAGGGCCAGATCCAGGTCCAGGCCAGCCAAAGCCGCAGGGTAGTGTTCAATATCGACACCTGCGTGGATTTCCTTAACGTAAGGTCGGATCACGTCCGGGCACATGCCCATGAATACCCATTCCACCTCGGACGCCAGTTCGCGTACCACGTCCACGATCAGATCCAGATCGCCGGTATGGCTTACACCGCCCGCCCAGCCGACACGCGGTTTGCGGCCACGCCGGCGCTGGCTTTCGAGCCCTTTCCACCAGGTCACGGGCAACCGGTTTTCGATCACCCGAATATCCTCATGCAGCCCGGCGAAGGCCTCGGCCAGCGGCTGAGTGGAAACCACGAAACGATCAACGAACTCCAGCCCGCGGCGCAAGGACTTGAGGATATCGCGCGGCATCTGCGCGCGATGAACGCTTTTCAGCGGCAGGTTGGGCAGATAGTCGTCCAGCTCGTAAACGGTGAACGCGCGGGAGAACTTGCGCATGCGTCGCATCGCCTCCAGGCGTTCATCACCGATCTGGCGCTGCAGAACGATCACATCGGGATCGTAACGCTCGAGGTCCGTCACCTGCAGCAAGCCCATGGACAGGGTACCGTCGATCAGGCCTTCGGTTTTCATCGCCGCGAACGGCTGAATCACTCGGTAGTGACCGCAGCCCCAGGGATCCGCCGGATGCGCCAGCACCACCGGTGCAGGACGCCAGCTCAGCGGCCGCCAGGTGAGAGAGACATCGCTTTCGAGGTCGAAACCACGACCGCTGAGCGCTAGGTTGCGGTTATAAGCCGTATCGTTGGCCAGTTGCGGCAGGTAACGCTCGTACAGCTGATCCTCGGCTGCCGGATCGGCGTGCGGCGTCTGGGCCTCGTGCAGGACCACGGCATTGGCCGCCCATACGGTCAGATAGCCAGCCGCCCGCGCCTTGAGGCACAGATCCACGTCACGGAACGCGGTCAACGTCGCATCCAACCCACCGACCTGGCGGAACAGCTCGGCACGCACCATAAGACAGGCGTCACCCACGGCGCTGTAGTTCTGATCAACCTGTAGACGCTGCATGTAGCCAGCCGCATCCATCGGCTCGCCTGCGAAGGCGGGCGTTGCCGGGCCATTGACGCCCAGCAGAAGACCAGCCTGGGCGATCCGTCCGTTGGGCGTCAGCAGCTTGCCACCGACTACGCCTACCTCAGGGCGTTGCGCATGGTTGAGCAGCTCGTCCAACCAGTCTTCGTTGACAATGGCCGCTTCGCCCGAAAGCAACAGCAGGTATTCGCCACGGGCCTGTTCTGCAGCACGGTTCTGCGCCAAACCGGCAGCCGCCGTCAGCACACGCACCTTGTCGTCGCCGAGCGCCGCGACCTCGCCCAGCCAGGCACTAACATCGGCACGCGTACCGCCATCGGCCAGCAGCAACTCGTAGTGGCCGTAACGGGTCTTTTCCAGCAGGCTGTCGATACAGCGCTGCAGGGCGGCCAGTGCGACATCCGTGGAGAGAAGGATCGATACCAGAGGCGTACCGGCGTGACCGTAATGCACCCGATAGCGAGCCGGCAGGCCCGGCAACACTTTCGCCTGGTAGCCACGATTGCCCAAGTGACGTTCGATCACCCGGCGTTCGTCGGGGTTGTCACGCAGCGTAGGGGCCGCGGTGATCAGGAGGGGTTCATCGATATGCCCCAATCCGCCCAGGCCGTCCTGCTCGATCAGGCGAGTCAGCAGCTCGAACTCGAAGGCCTCGGGATATTCGGCGTCGAAACCGCCGGCGGCGAGGAACAGGTCGCGGCGATACAGCCAGTGACGCGCCATCACCAACGGGAAGCTGAGCAGCAGATCGAGATTGAAGCCCGGCAGGAACGCCGCCCCCAGATTACCGTCGGGCAGACGTTGCAGCTGATCGCCGTACACGGCGCGGCACTCTGGATTGGCTGCGAGTTCCAGCCCGGCGATCATCAACCCGCTCTGGGTGAATTCATCGCCAGCGCGGGCCAGCATGAACCACTGGCAATCGCTCGCTTCGACAGCCCGGTTGATCTGCAACGCCAACGGCTCGTCGCTCAGACGCAGGAAGTGCAGCTTGTCCGCCGCGGAAGTCGCCGGCACGTCTGCGGTGGTGAGTACCAGAATACGCAGCGTCGCATAGAGGCAACGCTCGCCAAGCAGACTCTTGAGCGTGACCATCAACTGCTCGGACTGGCCTTCGCTGTCGAGCACCACGACACCGATCAACGGCCCGCCCTGATGACGCTGCAGATAATCGGCGATCAGACGGTTTTCGGTGGATGTCGGCAGGCGCTCGGCCAGCCAATCCATTAGGCCGCCCTTGGGGCGTTCGCCCAGACTCTCGAGCAGCTGCTGGCGACCGCGCTGCAGCCCCTCGCTGGCCGAGCCCGAATAGCGCTCGTAGAGCTCGCGGTACAGGGCCGGGAAATTCTTGCGCTCGCGCCCCAGCATGTGGTCGCCACCGGCACCCGGTGCTCGTGTATGCACCTCGCTGGTCACGGTCAGCACATGCACAAAGGGATAGCGTGAGGCCAGGCGCAACAGCATGTCCCAGTCCTCGAACGCGGCCAGGCCGGTATCGAACTCCCCAACAGCTGCCAGCATCTCCCGTGGGTGCGCCCAGGTATTGACGGGAATGTAGTTCTGCGTGAAGAGACGGTCGCGGTCGAACGCCTCGTGCCTGAACGGCTGACCACGGCCGAGTTCTATGCGTTTGCCGCCCTCCAGCTTTTCGTTGACGTACTCCACACCGGTGTAGATGACGCTGCCTGGATGCTGCTCGAAGGCCTCGGCCAGCACGGCCAGATGGTCGGGCAGGTAGATGTCGTCGTCGTCGAGGTAGACGACGTAGCGCCCGCGCGCCAGCGCCAAGCCGGCGTTGCGCGCCGCCGATAGGCCCTTGTTTCGGCCCTGACGGATATAGGTGATGGGAAAGTCGTAATCCGCCAACAGATACTCGACCGGCTCGCCGTTGTCGTTGATCAGAATGACTTCGAAATCACGCAGCGTTTGGCTACCGACGCTGGCCAGGGCATCCCTGAGCAGGTCTGGACGGTTGTAGGTGGTGAGGATGATGGAGAACAACGGCTCGTAAGCGGCTCCGGCCTGACGCTCCAGTCCGGAAAGGTCATGAACGATGCCCTTCCCCAGAGCGCTGGCCTTGTAGGCGACGTGCAGCGCCGCCGCGTGCTCACCCAACGCCTGCAACGTCTGCGAAACCCGCCAGCAGGCCTGTGCCTGACCGCCCTGCCCTGCGTCCAGATCCGGAAACAGCCGGCTCACCGGGTAACGGGCAAAGGCATCCAGAATGACCTTGGCCTCGAAGGCCTTGGTCTTGGCACTGGACAAGCTCTCACCGTGCTGACGCCAATGACAGAGAATCGCGTCGACTTTCTTGAAGCGGGCGCTGTCCGCCAGCCGAGTCCATATCTGGTAGTCGTGGCAGCGCGTGAAGGCGAGATCGTAGCCGCCATAGGTGTCATACAGCGAGCGGCGCACCGCAGTCCCCGGATTGGGCAGACAGTTGCCCTGGATCAACAGTGGCAGCAGCGACTGCCCCTGGTAATCGGGGTAATGCGTGCGCAGCGTTTGCCCGGTGCTGGATTGGTCGTCGAAGATTTCCAAGTCGCCGTAGAACACATCGGCACCCGGGTTCGCCGCGATGCTGCGGTGTATTTCGCTCAACGCACCTCTGGCCTGCCGGTCGTCACTGTCGATCCACACCACGAACTGCCCACGTGCCTCGGCAAGCCCTCGGTTACGCGCCGAAGCACCACCGCCGTGGTCGTTGTGCAGCAGACGGATTCTCGGATCGTCGATGGCGCGAATGATCTCTACCGATCGATCGGTGGAACCATCGTCGACCACGATCAACTCGAAATCCCGCTCGTCCTGCGCCAGCACCGATTCGATCGCTTCGCGCACATAACGCTCGCGGTTGTATACCGGCATGATCACGCTGAAGAAAGGAGCAGGCTCATCGGAGGTGACGTCAGTTGATGGCCCCGTTTGCAGCGCAGCCGAGGGAATCGGCAGGGTTTCGTTAAACAGCTGGAAGCGCTTGTTCAACCACACCAGCACCTGGCTGATGACCTCCAGCTTGTGCTCCGCGGCGATGTTCCTGTGGGTGCTGATGCTGTGCACGAAGAGCTCGGCCAACTGGTGGTAACGGGCAGCCGTCTTGGTTCCCGTCATCCGCTCCATTGCGGTGCTGTCGCGCCTGCGGATTTCTCGGCGAACATACAGCGGCTGCTCGACACGGACGAACGGCCCGTGCGCGGCCAAATGGCAGAGAAACGCCAGATCCGCGCTGACCACCGGGCGGAAGTCGAGATCGATGAACGAACGCCGGATCAGCTGGTTGACCGCCTCGCAGCGATCCAGCGCATGCAGCAGTTTGAGGTAGCGCTGGTGTGGCGCCAGTGGCTCGGCGAAAACGTAGTTGCCTCCGTTGCTCTGCCCGAGCGTGTTGCCCGTCTCATCTATCCATTTGGTCTGGGTATAGACCAGGCTGACCCTCTGGTCGGCAAGCATGCGCGCCGATGTTTCCGCCAGAAATTCGGGGGCCAGCACGTCGTGCCCGCCGAGCCACATGAAGAACTCCGAGGAGGTATGCTCGAAGCAGTAGCGAAAGTTGGCCGAAGCCCCGAGGTTCTGCGCATGACGGACATAGTGAAAACGAGGATCACGCGTGCAGAACTCGCGGCAGATTTCACCGGTCCCGTCGGTGGAGGCGTTATCCGCGATCAGTACCAGGAAGTCCGTGTACGTCTGCGCTGCGAGTGACTCGAGCGTTTCGCGGACATAGGCTTCTTCATTGAAGACCGGGACACTGACCACGATCCTGCTATTAATATTGTGCATGCGCACCCCGTAGCATGTTCGTTGCACTCCGGTACGCCGGAGTTCGCGTTGTCGACTTCAAACCCGCTTCAGATAGCCTTCCGGCGCCACGCTGATCAGCAGTTTGTTGTCCATTCGTTCATCCACCTGGAATTCCGGGTGGCTCGTCAGATACTCGCGCACCGCCGACTTCGGACTGTTGCCCTTGCCCCATGGCCGACCGGCCTGCAGCTCGTCGGGTGTGTCTTCCACCACGGTATCGAATACCACGCAGTAACTGCCCGGCGATACCAGAGGCGCGTAAGCCTGCAGTTCGGCCAGCACATGTGCGTGGGTGTGATTGCTATCCAGCGAGACCAATACCCGCTTACCACGGGCAGCCTGGCGCACCTGTTCCACCACTTCCGGCGCGATGCTCGAGCCCTGGATCATGTCGATACGACGGCACATCGGATGTGCCTCGATGGCCTCTCGGTTGTGCTGGCGAATATCGATGTCGATACCCAGCACCCTCGCGTCACTGGGCCCACCGCAAGCCGCGTTGAGCTCCAGCAGCGAGGCGAAGAGAATCAGCGATCCGCCATGGGCGATGCCGGTCTCGATGATCAGCTCCGGCTGCACGGCCCATACCAGCTCCTGCATGGCCACGATGTCCTGGGGGTACTGGATGATGGGCCGGCCCAGCCAGCTGAAGTTGTAGGAATAGCGGTACTTGCCGCCTGCCTCCAGCATCCAGTCCAGAGACCGCTGTTTGAGGCCTTGATCCTGGCCGGCGGCCTCGATGTTGCGTTGCACTTCCGCTTGAAACTCGTCGTTTGCGCTCACTTTGTGTGCTCTCGCTCGATGATTTCGACCTTGTCGATACGGCCGCCGATCTGGGCGCCGATATAGAGGTTTTCCCACAACCGCGGCTCGTCGTAGCCGGCCCGACGCATCGCCGCGACCGTCTCGTCGATATCGTAGGCCACCCGCTGCAGGACGATGCGCGAGCCGTCGAACAGGGCAAAGGCCGCACGCGGATCTCCGTCGCGCGGCTGACCGACCGAGCCGGGGTTGCAATAGGTCTTGTCGCCCAACGACGCCAGGACCTGGACATGGGTATGCCCTGAAAAGTAATAACGCCAGGCGCCGCTCAGCTTGTCCGCAGACACCCGGTACAGGTACTGATCGCGCGGGTCTTCCCAGCCACCATGAACGAAGCAGGCATCGCCCTCTTCGTACTGAGAGCTCAGGCCGGCCAACAGCTCGACCTGATCAGGACGCACCACTCGAGCCTGGTGCTCCAGCAAGGATGACACCAGCCGCGAACGAGGACAGCCGGTCCCTTCCGTCAGGTAACCGTCGTGGTTACCCAGCAGTTGCACGGCGCCGCGCTGGGTTAGCAGGTCGATACATTTCTCCGGCTCGGCGTAATAGCCGGTCACATCGCCCAGAGAAATCACCCGCGTGCAGCCGAGCCGATCCGCCTCGCTCAGTACCGCACGCAGGGCCGGGAAATTGCCATGAACATCCGATATCACCGCAATCATAAGTATTCGATGTGATCCTCTATGTAACGGGTACAGCTGGCCGCGCGCCATTGCGTAAGCGCCGGGCGCCGAGCACGACAGAAGTAATCGATGCTCATAGCCGCTTCGTTGAAGCCAAGCGCTGCGCGCAAGGAAACCGATGCCGACAGGCGCGGATTGATTTCCAACAACCAGGCCCGGCCATCGGCCTTGCGAAACTGATAATTGGTCGGCCCTACAGGCCGGAATTGAGCGGTCAATGCCTCGCAAGCACTCTCGATCAGGGCATCGCTTGCGACGCTGCGCGCTCTCCAGGTAGCACCGCCGGGTCCCAATGTGCGCTGCAAGATGGCTGGCCGACTGGAGGTACCGTCGCCATAACCGAACAGCCCCACGGTGTACTCCTGGTCGGCACTGCCGACCAGTCGCTGCAGCATGAAGTTGTCGCCCAGCTTTCGAAGCTGGTACCGCAGATCGTCCTCATCCTCTACCAGAGCCTGACCACGGCCACCGGAGCCCCGCCGCGGCTTGCACAGCAGCGGCGCCGGACCGAGCTGCGCGATGGCTTGCGCCCAGTCGCCGCATCGGCTGGTGGCGATTGCCGGCAGCCCCGCTTCGAGCAGCGCCTGGTGCAGGCTCCATTTATCCCGCGCCAGCTCGATCAGGCGGCTGTCGTTGAGCGCCACCGCCACCCCGGCCGAAGCGAACAATTGGCGGCGTGCATCGAAATGAAAGACATCCTGCTCGATGGCGGGCAGCACCAGGTCAATCGCTTCGCGCTCGATGAGTTCGAGGAGGAAGCTGTCGTAGGCCGGATCTGCCTCCGCCACGGGTGGTTTGACGTAAAAACCGTCGCAGGCATGACGACCGAAGGCCAGTGGGTCTCGATCGAGGCCGATGATGCTCACCTCTGGCAACGGACGCAGCGACTTGACCACGCCCTGACCGATGATCGCGCCCACACCGGTCACCAGCACGCGCACACCAGCAGCCTCAAGTGACATCGAACACCTCGAAACGTGCGGCATATCCACCATCACGGATAGCGCGCAGGCCATCGAGCAACGGTGTGAACGTGAGGCCCAGCGTCGCCAGCTCTGGTGACGCGGGCGGGAAATACGCCGGCCAAAACGCTGTCTTCTCCTGGGCGATCTGCACCTCACCGCCCTGCCCAAAAACTTCGTAGGCATGTCGAGCAAGACTCAGGTAGCTCTCGCTGTGCGGGTGGCAAACATGCAACACGCCCTCTGCGCCAGCCTCGCTGGCCAGCGTCATGGCGGTGACAGCATCGCAAACGTGCACGAAATTGCGCGGCGCATCCCCCGGGGGCAAGCGCAGCACGCGGCCGCTGCGGGCGTAACTGACGATGCGCCCGAACCAGCGCTGATGGCGTATGCAATCGCCGCGCTCGTCGTAGAGCTGGGCGAAACGCAGACTGACGAAGGTTTGCCCGCTTTGCGCCAGCGCCCAGGCCAGAACACCCTCGGCCCGCGCCTTGGATGCACCGTAGCTGCTGGCGAAGGCCGCCCCGTCGCGTCGCGCGGACGATACGCTTCCGGCGTACACCACTTGCCGACAGCCCGCAGCACGCGCGAGTGCCACCACCTGATGAGCGCCGAGCACATTGACCCGGTCGTTGAGCCAGGCCCCCTGGGGTGAGTCGTCGCCAAAAGCCGCGGCACAGTGAAACAACACATCCGCCTCGACACCGGGAAACTCCGTACGCAAGCTGTCGCAGCCCAGCTCCAGCGGCACCTCGCAGTCGCCGGAGCGCCCAGCGCCGATCACCTGCCAGCCTCGCGCGCGTAAGTGCTCGCTCAGGCGACTGCCAACCATCGAGCCTGGGCCTACCACCAGCGCACGTTGCATCAGGCCACCTGCACTTCCATCAACAGCCCCACGCAGAGGTCGGGAAAATCCACCCCGACCTCGCACATGGCCTGCAGGTTTTCCTCGAATTCAGGCATGGTCTGCATGTAGCCGAGTGGCAATGGCTTGAGGTAGATGCCCTCCTCCCAGGTAACCCGATACCCCTCCGCTTGCAGCAGCGCCTTGAGCGTGTCGCGGCAGAACTGACGCTGATGGCCGAGGGCATGATCATTGGCATTGAGTTCGTAGATATCGGCGATCTTGCCCATCGCCAGTCCCAGACGCCGGTTCAGCGACTTGGCATTGGGCACCGCAACGTAAAGGCTGCCGCCCGGGCGCAGGTTGTCACGAAAACGGCGCAGAATCAGGCCCGGATCGTCCACATGCTCGAGGATGAAGCCCATCATCACCACATCGAACTGCTCACTGCTGACGAAGTGTTCGAAGTAGCCCTCCACCAGCTCGATGTTCAGCCCAGGGTAGTTTTCCCGGAACAGGTCGATCACCACGGAGGAGCCCTCGAGCACCACGTGGCGCTGGAAATGCCGATTGAACAAGGCCGTGGTGTAACCGTGGCCCAGTCCCAGCTCCAGCAGCGAGAGCGGAGCCTTGCCCTCGAGACGGCGCAGGATGCGCGGCGGGTACCAATTGAGAATCAGCTCGTTCTCCAGAGAGGTCACCGCTCCCGGTTTGTATTGCGAGGTCACGTCATTCAGCTTGCTCATGCCTGATCTCTTGCTGCCAGCGCCTGGCGCCAGTGGGTCACACCCGATTCGATGAAGGTTCTACCGTCCCGCCCGCAATTGGCTACCAGATCGAGCACGGAGACATAAGGGGTGAAGGGCGGAAACTTCTGCGGATATTCGCGCTTGCGGTAGTCCATGTAGCAGACCTCGATACCCGCGCACTCGAAGGCATCGTGGTCCAGATAGTTCAGGGCGCCCATTCCCGTAACGTAGCGATCACCGCTCAGGTGCGCCACCAACCCCTGGATCAACTCGCTCTTGCGTCCCTCCACCGCCAGCTGTGAAGAGCGGTGCAGACGCTTGCCTTCTAGCAGGCCGAAATACTGCGCCACCGTTTGCATGCCCTCGATGAGCAGATCACAGAAGCCCAGATCACGACGCAACAGCACCCTCTCGGCCAGCCCCAGGGCGTCATGCATATGGGGCGTTCCGGCCAGCGCCAGGGCCAGGGTACGCAGATGCTTGTCGCGCCATCCCGACTCTTCGGCGCACTGCAGATCGCAAATGCGCACCTCACGCCCGTGCTGGCGCAGCGGCACCGTCAGCCAGGCACTGCCATCGGGTGTCTTGTACTGCACTCGGTTGATGAAGCCGCGAGCGAACTGGACATCGTCAAAGAACACGAAATCGTCCGCCAGTCGCCACTGCTCGAACATGCCTACCCAGGGGAAATACATCGGCTGGGAAATAACCACCGTGCTCATCGCCGCGCCTCGGCATGCAACGTCTCGACCACGCTGCAGATGCGCGCCATGTCCGCTTCGGTCATGTCGTGAAAGCTCGGCAGGTTGATGGCCCGCTCGGGAATGCTTGCCGAATGACCGCCAGCGGCAGGTATGCGCCCCTGGAACATCGGCAGAGCCGAGAGGGGATAGAAGAAGACGCGGGCGTCGATGTTGTTCTCGGCGAAACGCGCCAACAGGCGCTCGCGAGTGATGCCCAGCTCGGAGTCGAAGACCACCGTAGGCATCCAGGCGCCGATTCGGGTGCCCTCGGGCTCGGGGTTCAGGCGCAAGCCGGGCAGGCCACCAAGACGCCGACGATAGTTCGCCATGATGGCGCGCTTACGCTCGATCAGCTCGTCGATACGCTCGGTCTGGGCGCAGCCGATCGCGGCCTGCAGGTTGGAGATCTTGTACTTGAACCCCAGCAGATCGGGCCAGAACTGGCGTGTCTGGCCTTTGAGCCGACCATGATTGGACAGCCCCAGCACCCGTTCGAAGAGGTCTGTATCGTTGGTGACGAACATGCCGCCTTCCCCGGTGGTCATGGTTTTGGTGCCGTGGAAGGAGAATACGCCGAAGCGCCCCATGCTGCCGGCGCGCTGTCCCTGCCACTCGGAGCCGATGGCCTCGGCAGCGTCCTCGATGACCGCAATACCATGCCGAGCACCGATGGCCAGCAACTCGTCCATCGCGCAGAGGTTGCCATACAGGTGAACGGCGATGATCGCCCGGGTGCGCGGCGTTATGGCCTGCTCCACCTTCGCTGGGTCCAAGCACCAGGTGTCCTCGCAAATGTCGACGAACACCGGCGTCGCTCCCAGATGCACGGCCGGCGCCACCGAGGCGATCCAGTTGCTGTCGGCAAGGATCACCTCATCGCCCGGCCCAATTCCGAGTGCGGCCAAGCCCATGTGCAAGGCCCCGGTACAGCTGGAGGTGGCGATCGCGTGCCTGACCCCCAGGTGACGGCCGAAGGCCGCCTCGAAGCGTTCGATGTATTCGTAGCAGCGTGGCCCCCAGCCGTGCCGGGCCGCATCGGTGACGTACTGCACCTCCAGCTCGGATATCGAAGGCTGGGTGTACTGGATGCGCGACTTCATTTCACCTCCAGGCACGGGATGGCGGTGACGAAGCGGCCGCCCCACTGGCGAATGCGCTCGTTCTGCGCCATCACCTCGTCGGCAATGTTCCATGGCAGGATCAGCAGCAGATCCGGGCGCACCTCATCCAGTTGTGACGGCGAGAGGATGGGCACGTGACTGCCCGGTAGATACTTGCCCTGCTTGGAGGGTGCCGCATCGAACACCCAGGGCAGCAGGTCAGGCTTGATACCGGCGTAGTTGAGGATGGTATTGCCCTTGGCGGCAGCACCATAGGCAGCCATCCGACGCCCGGCCCGTTTCTGCTCGAGCAGGAAGGCCAGCAGATCGTTCTTCAATCGGTCGGCGCGCGCCTGGAAACCTCGATAGGTGGCAGGATCGCGCAATCCGGCCTGCGCCTCGGTACTCAGCAGCGCATCGACTGAAGCCGAGCGTGGCCGTGAGTCGTCCTGATGCGAAGCGTGAACGCGCAGGCTGCCGCCATGTGTAGGCAACTGCTCGACGTCATGGATACGCAGCCCGGCAGCCTCCAGGACGCGCTCCACGCTATACAGAGACAGGTAGGAAAAATGCTCGTGGTAGACGGTGTCGAACTGCACCTGTTCGATCAGGCGCAACAGGTGCGGGAATTCCAGGGTGAGGGTGCCACCGGGCTTGAGCACCGCTTTCAACCCTCGGGAAAAATCGTTGATATCCGGCACGTGGGCAAAGACGTTATTGCCCAACAGCAGATCGGCCTGCCTGCCCTCCTCGGCCAGCCGCTTGCCGAGCGCCTCGCCAAAGAACTCGCGCAATACGGGAATCCCCAAACGCTCCGCGGCATCGGCGGTACTGGCGGTTGGCTCGACGCCCAGGCATGGCACGCCTGACTCGACGAAATTACGCAGCAGGTAGCCGTCGTTCGAGGCCACCTCGATCACCAGACTGCCAGCTCCCAGGTGCAGCGTCTCGCGCATGCGCTCGGCGTAGGCACGAGCGTGAGCCAGCCAACTGCTGGAGGTAGAGGAAAAATAGGCGTAGTCGGCATCGAACAATTCGCCGGAGTCGGCGTAGTCCTCGGTCTGCACCAGCCAGCACTGCTCGCAAACCCAGAGTCGCAGCGGGTAATAGCGCTCGGGCCGACTCAGGTCCGCTTGCGTCAAATAGGCATTGGACGGCGGCGCGTGACCGAGATCGAGGAAAGATTGCCGCAACGGAGCAGCGCAGTGACGACAGTTCATGGTGCCAGTCCAATGAAGTCCGAGGTGAGCGAGGGATGTTTTCGGTCGCGCGCCGAGAGGTCACGCACTGGCAACGGCCACTCGATGGCCAGCGCAGGGTCGTCATGACAGACCCCGCCTTCTGCATCGGGACAATAGAACTCGGTGTGCAGGTAGAGCATCTCGCTGTCCTCCTCCAGCACCTGGAAGCCATGGGCGCAGCCCTCGGGGATCACCAGCAAGCGCCGATTCTCCGCACTCAGAGTCTCGGCATGCCAGCACAGGAAACTCGACGAGCCGCGGCGCAAATCCACCACCACGTCCCAGATTCGACCGCGAATGCAGCGCACCAGCTTCATCTCCGCTCGGGGAAAGTGCTGGAAGTGCAGGCCACGCACTGCACCTACCTGGCGGGTCAGCGACTGATTGATCTGGACGATACGACGCTCACCCAGCAAGGGTGCCAGCTCATCGGCGCAGAACAGGCGAGTGAACGCACCCCGTACATCGCGATGAGCATCGCAGTCGACGCGCATCAGGCCGTCGATAGAGGTTGCGCTCACCGTCAGGCCCATACGCAGCCGACCTGTCGCGCAGCATTGATGAAATGCAGCAACTGCTCACGGGTGCAGACTTCGCCTCGCTCATGACTAAGGCGATACCATTCGGCGGTCATCTGTAGCGCGGTGTGCAGCGACCAGACCGGAGCCCAGTGCAGGCCGGAACGGGCCTTGGCACTGTCCAGGTAGAGTAAACGCGCCTCGTGCAGACCGTCGTCGCTGGCGGCCTGCCAGCTCAGTGCAGGCCAATGCTCACGCAGGGCCTGAAGAATTTCCGCTACGCTGCGATTGGCCTCGGGCGCCGGCCCGAAGTTCCAGGCATCGGCACAGCTACGATCCCCCTCAAGCAGTCGCTGGCCCAACAGCAGATAGCCGGACAAACATTCCAGCACGTGCTGCCAGGGACGCGTGGAGGACGGCGAACGGATCTGCAGCGTCTGCCCGGTCTGTACTGCGCGGACCAGGTCGGGAATCAGACGATCCTCCGCCCAGTCTCCGCCTCCGATAACATTGCCTGCGCGGGCGGTCGCCAGCAGCGGGCCGGACTGCTGCCAGAAGGATTTACGGTAACTGTCGCACACCAGTTCGGTAGCCGCCTTGGAGGCACTGTAGGGATCGTGGCCGGCCAGCTCATCACACTCGCGATAGCCCCAAGGCCATTCGCGGTTGGCGTACACTTTGTCGGTTGTAACCACCACCACCGCGGCAACGCCTGGCGTAACGCGGCAGGCTTCGAGCAGGTTGGCGGTGCCCAGGACATTGCTCGACCAGGCATCCAATGGCTGTCGGTAGGAGGGACGCACCAGGGACTGGGCGGCCAGATGGAAGACGATCTCCGGCTGCTGCTCGGCTAGCAGGCGCTGCAGGGCGGAGGCGTCGCGAATATCGCCACGCAGATCGGTAACGGGCAGACGCAGCGCCGCCCAATGTTCAGCATTGCCGTCCTGTTCGCAGGGCAGCGAAAAACCCACCACCTCGGCGCCCAACTCGACCAGCCAGGCGGCGAGCCAGCTGCCCTTGAAGCCGGTGTGTCCGGTAAGCAGCACCCTGCGCCCCTGGTAACTCCGAGCGAATGCCGTCATTGCCAGATTTTCCAGGGTGCCTTGCCACTGACCCAGAGGTCGTTGAGCTGATTCTTGTCACGCAGGGTATCCATCGCCTGCCAGAAGCCTCGGTGACGAAAGGCCATGAGGTTTTCCTCCTCCGCCAACCGCATCAGCGGCTCGCCCTCCCAACTGCTCTGATCACCGTCGATGTAGTCGATGACCGAAGGATTCAGCACGAAGAACCCACCGTTGATCCAGGAGCCGTCACCTGCGGGCTTTTCCTGGAAGGCACCGACCCGGTCACCGTCCATATCCAGCGCACCGTAACGACCCGGCGGCTGAATGGCCGTGACCGTCGCCGGCTTGCCATGCTGCTTGTGAAAGTCGATCAGAGAGCGGATATCGATATCGGCCACACCATCGCCATAGGTGAAGCAGAACGGCTCATCCCCCAGATGCTCGCGTACCCTGCGCAGCCGTCCGCCGGTCAGGGTGTCTTCGCCGGTATTGACCAGCGTAACCCGCCAGGGCTCCACGTAGCGCTGATGAACTTCCATGGAGTTCTTCGACATGTCGAAGGTCACGTCGGACATGTGCAGGAAGTAGTTGGCGAAGTATTCCTTGATCACATAGCCCTTGTAGCCCAGGCAGATGACGAAGTCCTGAATGCCATGGTGGGAGTAGATCTTCATGATGTGCCAGAGAATCGGCTTGCCACCGATTTCGATCATGGGCTTGGGCCTGAGATGGGATTCCTCACTGATCCGTGTGCCCAGTCCACCGGCAAGAATGACCGCCTTCATCGCTACTCCCCTGCCCCCGGATATTCGACCAATCGTCAATTAGTCGGCATTTTGTTGCCCGATATACAGGTATAGCAACAAGCGGGCCACTCGTTGAATGGCCCTGGGCGGGAATGCCTCGTTCAGACCGGCTGGCGGCCGATGGAGAAGTAGCGCAAGTCGTGACGCTTCATGACCTGGGGGTCGTAGAGATTGCGGCCGTCGAACACCACCGCATCGCCGAGGGTACGACGAAGCAGTGGAAAGTCCGGCGCCTTGAAACTCTGCCAGTCGGTGACCACCGCAAGCGCATCGGCACCCACGAGCGCCTCCTCCTTGCTATTGGCAAGTATCAGATCCGGTCGCTCGCCATACAGACGACGGCATTCGGGCATTGCTTCCGGATCGAACGCCTGTACCGTCGCCCCCAGGCTCCAGAGATGCTCCATCAATGTCCGGCTGGGGGCGTCACGCATGTCTCCGGTGTTGGCCTTGAAGGCCAGCCCCCAAAGCGCGATGACCCGGCCACGCAAATGACCTGCGTAGAACGCCTGGATGCTGTGGCCGAGTTTTTTCTTCTGCGCTTCATTGACGGACTCGACCGCGGCCAGGATGGCCGGCTCGTAGTCTTCGCTCTGCGCCGAAGCCTTCAGGGCGCGTACGTCCTTGGGAAAACAGGCGCCACCATAACCGCACCCGGGGTAGATGAAGTCGTAACCTATGCGCGGATCGGCACCAATGCCTCGGCGAACAGCTTCGATATCGGCGCCGAACAGCTCGGACAGATTGGCCATTTCGTTCATGAACGAAATCTTGGTGGCAAGAAAGCAGTTGGCGGCGTACTTGGTCAGTTCGGCGCTGCGCCGATCCATGACCATGATCTTCTCGCGATTACGGTTGAAGGGGGCATACAGCTCCTGCAGGACCTCGATGCTGGCCGGATTGCTGGAACCGATGATGATTCTGTCCGGGCGCTGGCAGTCGCTGACGGCAGCCCCCTGCTTGAGGAATTCCGGGTTCGAGACGACGTCGACCTGGATATCCGAGCGCCCCCGCGCGTCCAGGGTGTCGCGCATCACCTGTTCGATGGCATCCGCTGTGCCCACCGGGGCCGTGGACTTGTTGATGATCAGCTGATCCTTTTGCGCAACCTGGGCAATGCCTCTGGCCACTTCATGAACAAAGGTCAGATCCGCATAGCCATTCGCGTCAGACGGAGTCCCCACGGCAATGAAGTGAATATCCGCGTGCTTCACCGCCTCTTCCAGACTACCCGAGAAGCGCAACCGTCCCTCCTCGTGATTGGCAGCCACCAGCCCTTGGAGGCCCGGTTCGAAGATGGGAATGCCGCCACTTTCCAGGACCGCTCTCTTGCCTTCATCGGTTTCGATACACAGAACGTTGTGACCGACATTGGCGAGGACGGCTGCTTGCACGAGCCCTACGTAACCGGCACCGAATACACAGATATTCATACAACATCCTAAATGGAGTCAGGCAGAGGGTAACGCCGGCTCAGCGCAACTGATTGAACAGATTCAGCCCGGCGATCTTCACGTAGCTCTGCTGCGCCGCCTCCAGAATGATGGTCTGGAAAGACAGGCGCGACAACGCCTCGGCGTAATCCAGCTCGCGCAGCTCGGCCTGTACCGACTTGTTCACCAGGGTCACGTCCTCGTTGTCGATCCCGGTGGTCTCGATCAGGTTGAGGCGCGCGCCGATCTCGGTCTGCACTTCCAGCACGCTGCCCATGCCGTTGTCGAGGTTCTTCAGGGCGATGGCCACCTCGTTGCGCACAGCCAGATTCCCGGCCGGCGAGGTGGGCGACGACTCCAGCGCCTGACGCAGTCGGGAAATGGTGTTGAGGATGCTGCGCTGTTCCTGGAACTGGGGCTGCACGCCGAACTGGTCGCCACCGCCGGCGCTGGCCGGGCCGGACAGCGTGAACTCGGCGCCATACACGGTGAAACTGGCCGGATAAGGACCAGTGACGGTACCGGTGGTCAGCACCGGACTGTTCGGCCCAACGGGCTGGGCGAAGACCTCGTAGTTACTGTCGTCGGTGAAGCGCAACACCACGCCGGAGGTGGGGAACTGGCTGTCGAACACGTTCTGGTTGACGATGTTGCCGCCCGCCACGACTGCCGCCGAGCCGTTGGTGGAAGCACGGGTGACGGCGAACTCGGTTGGCGCGGACTGCAGGGTGAAGCTGTGGGTACCGATACCCGGTGAACCGGCGGTGGCAGGCGGCTGGATGTCGGCCAGCAGGCTGTCCAGATTCAGCTCGTTGTCGCCCTGCTTGAGCACCACATCGAGCTGAAAACGCATACCGCGGAAATTGATGACGTTGCCGCCGTTGACCAGCGGATCGATCTTGCCGCCCCCCGGAATCTCCGAGGTCACGTCGGCGCCGCTGGCGTCGTAGATGCGGAACTCGGTGCCGCTGACGAACGCCAGCGAATAGGGCTCACCACCGCGAAAGTCGGCATTGAAGGCGCGATTGTCTTCCACCAGCCCGGGCGAAATGAACACCCGTTGCTCATTGGCCGGCACGGCGGGAATGGTGGTCGCCGGTAGCGGTGGCGACGGCAGCGCCGGATTGTTGACACCGTTGGCGTTGGCCACGCGGTTGGCGTTGGTCACGCTCTCGAACAGACGCTTGCCGTTGTCGTTGATCGCCACGTTGGTGGAGCTGGCCACCTGCAGGGTGCGCTGCCCTTCGTCGCCGAAGTAGGAATAGGTGCCGTCCGGGTTGCGCACGAAGGGTTCGGTCTTGCCCAGATTTCCCGCAAACAGGTACTCGCCCCGGGCGTTACGGCTGTTCATCAGGTTGAGCAGCTCGGCCTCACGCTCGGAAAGCTCCTTGGCGATGGAGTTGCGGTCTTCGGCCGACAGCGAACCGCCGCCCGCGCGCACCGCCAGCTCGCGCACGCGCTGCATGACGGTAACCACCGAATTGAGGGTGGTCTCTTCCTGGGTGAGGCTGTTCTTGGCCGCCGTGAGGTTGTCGCTGTACTGCTTGAGCACGGCCTGCTGCTGCTCGAGCTGCAGCAGACGCACCGAGGCCACCGGATCGTCCGCCGGGGTGAGGATGCGGTTGCCGCTGCTGATCTGCTCCTGGGTGCGAATCAGGTTGGAGTAGTTGCGCCCAAGGCCGGAAACGCCGTTGTTGAAAGCCTGGATGGAGGAGATGCGCATGACCATGGGGCTTGCCTCTTGCAACGCCTGTCGGTTGAACAGGCTTCACCCTCCCGCATGCGGGAGGGTGGCTATCAGAATGTATTGATCAGGGTATCGAACAGATTACGCGCAACTTGAATGATCTGCGCCGATGCCTGGTAGTACTGCTCGAACTGGATCAGCTTGGCGGCCTCTTCGTCCAGGTTAACACCGGAAATCGAGTCGCGGTTGTCGGTCGCCTGCTTGAGGATCGCGCTGGTGGCCTGGCCATCGACGCGCGCCTGGCTGGTCAGCGTACCGACCCGTTCGACCAGGTCGCCATAGGCGTCGGAGAAGCTGGAGCCCGTGGTGGTCGGTGCCCCTGGGTTGACGCCGATTACCGATTTGTTCTGCAGGTTGACCAGATTCAGCGCGTTACGGTTGTCCGATACGCCGTTGGTGTTGAACGACACCGAGAAGTTGTCGCCCGCCTGGGGTCGCCCGCTGATGGTCACCTGGTAATCGAACGCCGCCGGAATCGCTGGTGGGTTGGCCGGCACGGTGATGGTCAGGGCATTGTCCTGGCCGGGCACGATGCTGCCGGTGTCGATCACGTTGCCGTTGATGTCGACCACATCGTAGCTCTGCGTGGCGCCACCGCCGGCGCCCATCACGATGCGCAGCGGCGGCGCGTTGCGCAGGCTGGTTTCCAGGTCCGCCTGGGCCGCCGGATCGTAGATGTTGATCTCGGTCAGCAGCCGGGGCTGGGTGATCCTGCCGGTGCCGATGTTGGCCGGGCTGGTCTCGGCCTTGAGCGGCGCGGCGAAGGCCAGTTCCTCGGGGTTTTTCATGTCCGCACGGATATCGCGACCGGCGTTGCGGGTCGGCATCACCAGGAAACGGTCGCCGGCCGCGAAGGTACCGCTGGCCACACCGAGCGAGAAGCCGTCTACCTCGGGTGCGGGTACCGTGGTGATGTCGAAGGTCGCCGGAGTCGGCGGGAACAGCGTACCGTCGGACACCCGGCGCACCACGTATTCGGTGGCGCTGGTGAACTGCACCTCGTAGTCGCTGGTGGTCAGGCGCGAGGTATCGGTCAGGGTGACGGCCAGGTTGGCCGTGGTGTCGCTGTTGCCAACCCGGGCCAGGCTGCGCTGGCTGAGCAGGAGCGGGTCGTTTATGGAGCGGAACAGCTCGTTGCCGAACTGACCATTGAGGTCCAGGCCCTGCCCCAGTTGGCGGTTCATCTGATCGGCGATGGACAGCGCCAGACGCCCCACCGCATTCATCGACTGGTCCAGCACGTCCTGGCGATAACGCAGCAGACCGCCCATCTCGCCGCCGGTGATCAGCGAAGTGATGCCCTGGCGCGAGCTGCCACTGACGAACTGGATCTCGCTGCGCAGCGGGTCGGACTGCCCGGGGGTAACCTCCAGACGAGCAGCCTTGCTGCCCACTACCAGCGGCTGACCGGAGCCGATGAACAGGTTGTAGGAGTTGTCGTCCTGCGGCACCACGGTCACGCCGATGAACTCGGACAGCTTGCGCACCGCCTCTTCGCGGGCGTCGAGCAGATCGTTCGGCGCCTGGCCATTGGAGGCGGCCACGGCAATCGCATCATTGAAACCGGCGATCGAGGTGGCCAGCTGATTGATCTGATCGGTCACCGCCGAGAGCTGCTTGTTGAGGAAGGCGTTCTGCTCGTAGAGGCGGTCGTAGATGGTGTTGAATCGCTTGGACAACCCCTCGGCCTCGGACAGCGCCAGCTGGCGTGCCGGAATGTTGGCCGGGTCCTCCGCGGCGGTCTGCAGGGCGGCGAACAGCCGCTGCAATCCGGGCGTGACGCCGGTGGTGCTGCCGGCCAGGAGGGAATCGAGCTGGTTGATCTGGCTCAGGTAGGCCTGGGTATCGCTGTTGAGCGCGGTGCTGCTGCGTACCTGAGTATTGAGGAACTCGTTGTAGATGCGGCGCACGTCCACCAGCGTGGTGCCGGAGCCGATATAACCGGCCCCGCTGAACTGCGGCGTACGGGTCGTCTGCACGGCTTCCTGGCGGGAGAACCCGGGCGTGTTGACGTTGACGATGTTGTGGCCGGTAACGGCCAGCGACGTCTTGCTCGCCGACAGGCCGGACAGGCCAATGTTGAGTAGGTCAGCCATGATTCAACCTCAAGTCCTTGTGGTGGCGCTGTCGGCAGCCGCGATGGCCTGATAGGTCTGCATCTTGCGGGCGATCTGCGAAATCTTGCGCGCGTAGTGCGGGTCGGTGGCGTAACCGGCTTGCTGCAGTTCCTTGACGAAACGCTCGGGGTTCTCGGTGGCGTTCAGCGCCTTTTCGTAGCGGCCGTTGCTCTGCAGGAAATTCACGTAGTCATCGAAGCTCTGCGCGTAGGAATCGTAGGCACGGAAGTTGGCCGCCTCCCTGACCGCCTTGCCGCCCTTGTATTCGGTAGTCAGCACCCGGGCCGACTCGCCCTTCCAGCTGTTGTGCGACTTGATGCCGAACAGGTTGTGGCTGCTCTGCCCGTCGCCGGTACGAATGATCGACTTGCCCCAGCCGGTTTCCAGCGCGGCCTGGGCAACCAGATAGCGCGGATCGACGCCGATCTTCTCGGCGGCGGCCTCGGCCATCGGCAGCATGGTGGCGACGAACTCCTGCGGGGAATTGAACACGGCCTTGCCCGGCGCCAGCGGCGGCTGGGCGATGCGCCGGCCGCTGATGGCATCGCTGTTGCCCGGGTTCAGGCCGGCACTTGCCGGTGCGGCAGATGCCTGCGCCGGCAGCCAGTCGTTACCCGCCAGGGCCTTGCCCTCGCCTTCGGCGGCCGACGGCACGATGCCGGCCAGCAGGCGGTCGGCCAGTTTGCCCGGCACGGCCAGGCGCCGGCGGTTGAGCAGCGCGACGTCGTCGCGGAAGCCCTCGGATGTGGCCGCTTTCTCGGACTTGGCTTCGCTGGCCGCGGCAACCGGTTGTTCGATCTGCGCGAAGGGGTTGGGCCTGCTCGAGGGCTGCTTGATCTTCGACATCTGCCGCACCAGCACATCGGCCAGACCGATGCCGCGCCCTTCCTTGGAAAGCGTCACCGCCAGCTGCTGATCGTGCATGTCCTGGTAGGTCTTGCTCTCGTTGCTGTTCATGAAGTTGCCCTCGCCGAACGCGGCGTTGGCCGAACGCATGGCCTTGAGCATTTCGTTCATGAACAGCGACTCGAATTCCTGAGCGACCTTGCGGATGTTCTGCTCGGTGTCGCCGCCCACCTTGAACTGGTTGAGGCGATTCAGGTCGGTGAAAGCGCCGCTGTCGATCGGGCTTTTGCCGTTGCCGAGCATGCCGGCAGAGAGTCGAGAGTCCATAGGGGCGCTCCTCGTCAGATCACGATGAGGTCAGCCTGCAGGGCGCCGGCTTGCTTGAGCGCCTCCAGGATGGCCATCAGGTCGGAAGGCGCGGCGCCCACCTGGTTAACCGCACGGACAATCTCGTCCAGGCTGGTACCGGGGCCGAACTTGAACATCGGCTTGGTTTCTTCCTCGGCGCCGACGCGCGAGCGCGGTACCACCGCGGTCTGCCCACCGGAGAATGCCTCGGGCTGGCTGACGATGGGATCTTCGGTGATGGTCACGGTCAGGCTGCCATGGGTCACGGCTGCCGGCTGCACGCGCACGTTCTGGCCGATGACGATGGTGCCGGTGCGCGAGTTGATGATGACCTTGGCCACCGCCTGACCGGCCTGCACCTCGAGGTTTTCCAGGATCGACAGGTAGTCGACGCGCTGATTCGGATCGAGCGGCGCGCTGACGCGAATCGAGCCGCCGTCGATGGCCTGGGCCACGCCCGGGCCGAGCAGATCGTTGATCTGATCGACGATGTTCTTTGCCGTGGTGAAGTCGGGACGGTTGAGGTTGAGCGTCAGGTAGTTGCCCTGATCGAAGCCGCTCGGCACCGGACGTTCGACAGTGGCCCCGCCAGGAATGCGCCCGGCGGATGGCACGTTGACGGTGATGCGCGAGCCGTCGGCACCACTGGCGTCGAAACCACCGACCACCAGGTTGCCCTGGGCGATGGCGTAGACGTTGCCGTCGATGCCCTTGAGCGGCGTCATCAGCAGGCTGCCGCCGCGCAGGCTCTTGGCGTTACCGATGGAGGAAATGGTGATGTCGATGGTCTGCCCGGGCTTGGCGAACGCCGGCAGCTCGGCATGCACCGATACCGCGGCGACGTTCTTCAGCTGCACGTTGCCACCCGGCGGCACCTTGATGCCGAACTGCGCCAGCATGTTGTTGAAGGTCTGCACGGTAAATGGCGTCTGCGTGGTCTGGTCGCCACTGCCGTTGAGGCCGACGACCAGGCCGTAACCGATCAGCTGGTTGCTGCGCACGCCCTGGATCGAGGCCAGGTCCTTGAGGCGCTCGGCCTGGGTCGGCAGGCTGAGCAGCAGGCACGCCAGCATGGTGGCCAGCAGCAGCCAGTCGTTGGCGCCACGCCGACGATAACCGCGATGAGCGGCAGCGAACTGCCGGCGGCAGGACACGCTCTGCTCCGACTGCGCCTTGCGCAGCGGGCGCAAGGCCTGCTGCCGCGGGCGAGTCGGAGCCGGCGCGAAGGCATCGCGCACGGAGTGACCGGCGACGATACGCGAGTAGCACTGCGCCAGGAGATTGGCCGCCGAAGCGGGGGTCTGAGCCAGCCAGGATTTCATCGATGCACCCTCACTCAGAACGGCCACATGGGGCTGAGGAAGAAGCGGCTCAACCAACCCGGCTGGCTGGCATCGGCGAAGGCACCGGTGCCGGAATAGGTGATGCGCGCATCGGCCACCCGGGTGGACGCCACGGTGTTGTCGGTGGAAATGTCATCAGCACGCACCAGCCCGGAAATACGCACCAGCTCGTCGCCGGTATTGAGGGTCATCCACTTCTCGCCGCGCACGGCGAGGATGCCGTTGGGCAATACCTCGGCGACGGTGACGGTGATCGAACCGGACAAGCTGTTGCTCTGCCCCGCCTGGCCGGAACCGCTGGCTTCGCGCTGAGCGTTCCAGTTGGCCTCCAGGCTCAGGTTGGGGTTGTTCATGCCCAGCGCGCCGAGGCTGCGCAGCGGGTTGTCCGGCGTTACCGCCATGCCGAACAGGTTGGGCGCGCCGATGGCACCCGAACTGTCCTTCTGGATGTTGCTGTTGGCGTTCTTGCTGGCCTGGGTACGCTCGTTGAGGGTGATGGTGATGATGTCACCGACACGGAACGCCTTGCGGTCGTCGTACAGACCATTCTCGAAGCCGGCCTGGTAGATCGAGCCGTTGTTCTGCGCAGCCGGCAGCGGCGTGCGCGGCAGCACCGGCGCGTAATAAGGGTCGTCCGGCTTGGCTGTCGGCGCCACGCAGCCAGTGCTGAGCAGCAGGCCAGCCAACAGGGGGAAACAGAAAACTTGCCGGTTCATAACCACTACCTCGCGGCGTTCACAACAGAGTCAAAAGGATCAGAGGTTCTGCGTCACGAAGGACAGCATCTGATCGGCGGTGGAAATCACCTTGGAGTTCATTTCATAGGCGCGTTGGGTGGTGATCATGTTCACCAGTTCTTCCACCACGCTGACGTTGGAGTTTTCCAGGGTGTTCTGCAGGGTGGTGCCGAGGCCATTGAGGCCCGGGTTGCCCACCTGCGGCGCGCCGCTGGAACCGGTCTCCAGGAACAGGTTGTTGCCGATGGCTTCAAGGCCGGCCGGGTTGACGAAGTCGGCCAGCTGGATGTTGCCGATGATCTGCGGCTGCGGATTGCCAGCGGTGGTCACCGAGACGGTGCCGTCCTCGCCGACGGTGAAGGTGCGCACCTCGTTCGGCAGCACGATGGCCGGCTCCAGGGCGAACCCCTGGGAGGTCACGATCTGGCCGTCGGAGTTGAGGTGGAAGCTGCCGTCGCGGGTATAGGAGACGGTGCCGTCCGGCTGCAGGATCTGGAAGAAGCCGCGGCCATTGATCGCCATGTCCAGCGGCTGCTCGGTGGTCTGCAGACTGCCGGCGGTGAAGATCTTCTGCGTGCCGACCACGCGTACACCGGTACCCAGCTGCAGGCCGGACGGCAGTTCGCTGTCCTGGCTGGACTGGCCACCCGGCTGGCGACGGATCTGATACAGCAGATCCTCGAACTCAGCGCGATCGCGCTTGAAGCCGGTGGTCGCGACGTTGGCCAGGTTGTTGGAAATGGTGGTCAGGTTCATGTCCTGGGCGGACAGACCGGTCTTGCTGACCCACAGTGCCGGAAGCATATCGATTCTCCTCGGGTGCCGGTTTTACGGCGCCGCGTGCTGGTAATTAGCTAATTTGCAAAACCCGCGCCATGGCCGAGGCGTTGTCTTCGGCGGTGCGCATCATCTTTACCGACAGCTCGAACTGGCGGGACAGGGAAAGGATGGCGGTCATTTCTTCCACGGCGTTGACGTTGCTCGCCTCGAGGAAGCCCGAAGTCACCTGCACCGTGGCATCGGCCTCCACCTCGGGCTGGCCCTTGACCCGGATCAGGCCGTCGGCGCCCTTCTCCAGGCTCTTCGGATCCGGGTTGACCAGCTTGATGCGGTCCACCTCGGCCAGCACGTTGGGGTTCTCACCCAGGGCGCGAATGCTGATGGTGCCGTCCTGGCCGATCTCCACCTTCTGCTCCGGCGGCACGGCAATCGGCCCGGCATTGCCCATGACCGGCAAGCCATTGCCGGTGCGCAGCACGCCGAGCGCATCGATGTTCAGGCTGGCGGTACGCACATAGGCTTCGCTGCCGTCGGGCGCCTGCACCGCGATCCAACCTTTGCCGCCGATGGCAACGTCCAGATCGCGGCCGGTTTCCTGCAGCGAACCGGCACGAAAATCGGTGCCCGGCCGCTCGCTCATGGCAAATACCCGCGCCGGATAGCTTTCGCCGAACAGCGGCATGGAACGCGCCTGCTCGAAGTCGCGGCGAAAGCCCGAGGTGGAAACGTTGGCCAGGTTGTTGGCATGCGCACGCAGAGCGAGTGTGTTGTTCTGCGCTCCGGTCATGGAGACGTACAGCATCTTGTCCATGGTGATTCTCCGAGTGGGCGACGGGCCCTTGGCTCTTTGCAAGCAATACAGCAAGCGCCGTGCCAGCCTCTAAAAATCACTACAAGCTACTGATTTAAAAGTGCTTTTTATTAAATCGAGAAAACAGCGGAGACCCTGGCGGCGAGGTTTTGCCGGCTCCGCAACGGCAAAGCGGCAAGCCTGGCTTGCCGCTTTGCCGCCGTCGGCGAACCCGCCTCACATCCGCAGCGCGCAGGATGTGCAGCGTGCCCTCATCAACGCAGGTTGATGATGGTCTGGGTGATGGCGCTTTCGGTTTCGATGGTCTTGGCGTTGGCCTGGTAGTTGCGCTGGGCCACGATCAGGTTCACCAGCTGATCGGAAAGCTCGACGTTGGAGTCCTCCAGAGCACCGGCCTGCAGCGCACCCAGGGTACCGGCGCGAGGTGTGCCGACTACCGGCTCGCCGGACTGGAAGGACTGCACCCAGGCGGTCTTGCCCACCGGAGTGAGACCCTGCACGTTGGCGAAGTTGGCCAGCACCACCTGGCCCTGCACCTTGGACTGGCCATTGGTGTAGCGCGCGAAGATCACCCCGGTATCGTCGATTTCCAGCCCCGCCAGCTGGCCAGTGGTATAGCCATCCTGACTGACCCGGTTGACCGCGAAGGAGCTGGCGAACTGGGTGGACTGGCGCACATCGATGGTGATCCCGGCCGCGTTGGCCGCGGCCCCGTTCGGGCTCCATACCGGCGGTACCGAGTTGTCCGGCGCGGCCGGTACCCAGGTGCTCAGGCTGATGGTGCCGTCAGCGGCCACGGTGAAGCCGGTGGGGGTGGAGCCAACCAACGCCGGGATATCCAGCTGACCGGCAGTGGTGAACTGCAGATCGACACTCGAAGGAGTCGTCAGCGTCGGATCATCCGGGTTTCGCCCATCGATCAGCACGTTCATGGTCCAGGTGTTGGGCCCGGTCTTGACGAAGTACTGGGTGAACACGTGGGAGTTGCCCTGCGTGTCATAGATGTTGGTCGAGGTCGACGAATTGTACGAAGTCGGATCGGTCGGATCGAACGGTACGGTAGTCGGCACCACGTTGTTGGAGTTGAGGTTGAAGGTCTGGGCCAGGTTGGCGGTGGCGCGCGGCTCCTGGTTCGCGGTCTGGATGCGCAGGTCGCTGACCACACCGTTCTGCAGGTTGCCATTGGCATCGACCGTATAGCCCTGCAGGCGATAACCGAAGTTGTTCACCATGAAGCCTTCGCGGTCGGTACCGAAGTAGCCGGCACGGGTGTAGCTGATCTCGCCGTTGTTGCTGGTGACGAAGAAGCCGTTGCCGTTGATCGCCAGGTCCAGCGCGTTCTGCGTGTAGTTGATGTTGCCCTGGTTGAACAGTTGCGAAATGTCGCCCAGCAGCACACCGCTGCCCTGCGGGTTGGAACCCGTGCCCAGCACGGACGCGGCATAGACATCGGCGAACTCGGCACGCGACTGTTTGAAACCTGCAGTACCGGCGTTGGCGATGTTGTTGCCGGTGACATTGAGATCCTTGGTGGCGGCGCGCAGACCACTGAGACCAATATTGAACGACATGGAAAACTCCTTTGCCGGAACTGCCGGCGGCAATAGTTATTGGCCGATGACTTGCACTTGCGAAAGCGGAACACTGCCCAGCCCCGCCAGGTTGAGCATCAATTCGCTGCCACCCAACGTGACGCTGTCGACGTTGGCCGGCAACAGGGTGTAAAGCGCTTTGGTCTCGGTACCGTAGGTGGCCTGAGCCTCGAACTTGTAGGTGCCCGGCGGCATCAGATTGCCGCTGGAGTCCTTGCCGTCCCAGATGAAGCTGACGTTGCCGGCGGCCTGCTCGCCCAGGTTGATACGCGTCACCACCGAGCCGGCGCTGTCATAGACGTTCACATAAACGTTGCCGCTGCTCACCGGCAGCACGGCGCTGGCCTTGAAGCTCTCGCTGGTATCGACCACCGCCCTCTCGGTCGGCACGATCACCTTGCGCCCCACCAGCGAAGAGGCCTGCAACGCCTGCGACGACTGATAGGAGGAAAGCATCGACTCCATGCTTTTGTTGAGCTTCTCGATCCCTTCCAGGCTGCTGAACTGCGCCAGCTGGGCGATGAACTCGCCGTTGCCCTGGGGCTCCAGCGGGTTCTGGTTGTTCAACTGCGCCACCAGCAGGTTGAGGAACTCGTTCTTGCCGAGGTCCTTGTTCTGCCGGGTGTTCTGTTTCATCTCGTACTGATCGAGTACCGAACTCGTGCCGCTTACCGTGCTCATCACCTGTCTCCCTTCAAAGCATTACTGACCCAGGGTCAGCACGCGCTGCAGCATCTGTTTGGCGGTATTCATCATTTCCACGTTGGTCTGGAAGGCGCGACTGGCGGAAATCATGTCGGCCATTTCCTCGACCACGTTGACGTTCGGGTAGTAGACGTAGCCGTCGGCATTGGCCATCGGATGATCCGGCTCGTAACGCGGCATCAGGCTGCTCTGATCCTCGACCACGCCGAGCACCTGGACGCCACGCCCGGCTTCGTCCTGCTCGGCGAACAGCGAACCGCGGTCGCCGCCTTGCGCCTGCTGGAACACGGTGGCGAACACCGGATGACGGGCGCGGTAGGTCTGATCGATGCTCGAGGAAACGGTCTCGGCGTTGGCGATGTTGCTGGAAATGGTGTTCAGGCGAGTGCTCTGGGCGCTCATGCCGGTTCCGGCGATGTTGAAAACACTGGCTAGAGACATGATCGCGCTCCTTATTCGCCGCGCAGGGCGTTGGTCAGCCCTTTGAACTTGCTGTTGAGAAAGGTGAAGCTCGCCTGGAAGTGCACCGAGTTCTCGGCGTAATTGGCTTGCTCGATCTGCAGATCGACCGTGTTCTGATCCAGCGAAGCGTGGAACGGCGTGCGGTAAGGCAGCTCGGCCTGCCCCATGGCAACGCCCTCGGCGGCAATGTGGCGGCCATCGGTACGTGCCAGGGCGACGTTGCCGCGCTGCTGCTTGGCATTCTGCTCGGCCAGCACGCTGGCGAAATCCAGGTCACGCGCCTTGTAATTGGGCGTATCGGCGTTGGCGATGTTGTTGGCCAACACCTCGGCGCGCTGCGCACGAAAGCCGAGTGCCTGTTCGTGGATACCTAGGGCCTTGCCGAAGTTGATGCTCATGTTCTGCAACCTTTGCCGCTTGGGCTGTCTGGTCTTTCCTGCCAGACATTCAGCAAAGGCTGTGCCAATTTAATTTATTCTTTATTTTCAACGACTTACGAATAAATCAATTGCCAACCGAGCGGCAAGCGGCAAGCGCTTTCCGCTTTCCCCCCACGAGCGGCAACGCCACTTTGCCGCCTTGCCGCCCGTAGGGTGCGCCGCGCGCACCAGCGGAAATCGCATAACCATTGGTGCGCACGGCACACCCTATCCGGCGCAACGCAAACGAAAACGGGAGACCCTGAGGCCTCCCGCTTGTCGCCGATCATGGCACGTGCCGCTATTTGGCCTTGTAGATGATCCCTGGGCTGCACTGCACCATCTGGTACTTCTCGGGCAGGCCATTGAGCGCCTCGGATGCCCCGAGAAACAGATACCCGCCCGGCTTGAGGGTGGCGTGGATGCGCGTGAGGATGTCCTTCTTCACCTCGGCAGAGAAGTAGATAAGCACGTTGCGGCAGAACACGATGTCGAACTTGCCCAGGGCCGCGTAGCTGTCCAGCAGGTTGAGCGGCCGGAATTCCACCCGACTCTTGATCGGCGCCTTGACCTGCCAACGCCCCGGGCCCTTGGGGTCGAAGTAGCGCTGCAGGCGCTCCTGCGACAGGCCTCGGCCCATGGCCAGGCTGTCGTATTCACCGGATTTGCAGTTACTCAGCATCGAGGGCGACAGATCGGTAGCAACGATCTGCACCCCGGCCTTGAGCTGGCCGAGGTTGGTGCGCTCGAACTCGTCGATGGACATCGACAGGGAGTAAGGCTCCTGCCCGGAGGAACAGGCGGCGGACCAGATGCGCAAGCGCTGCGACGGGTAGGCCTTGATCAGCTCCGGCAGCACGCGGTTCTTCAGCACTTCGAACGGATAGGTGTCACGAAACCACAGGGTCTCGTTGGTGGTCATGGCGTCCACGACCTGCTCGCGCAAGCCCCCGCGCGGCTGGCTTTGCATACGCTGCACCAACTCTCCCAGGGTCTTGATGCCGTTCTGTTCCATCAGCTTGTTCAGCCGGCTGGAGACCAGGTACTGCTTATTGCTGCCAAGCAGAATACCGCAGGCCTTTTCCAGGAAAGTCCGGAACTGCTCGAAATCCAAATTACCTGAAGACACTAATGCAGCCTCACCAACCATAACGTTTGCCAAAGGTCACGCCCCTCAGCCCCCATCCACCACACGAATGCGATCAACCACGCGCGCCGCCAAGTCATCCGGCTTGAACTTGGCGAGAAAGTCATCGGCACCGACCTTCTTCACCATCGCCTGGTTGAATACCCCCGAGAGCGAAGTATGCAGGAGGATATGCAGCTTCTGCATGCGCGAATCGCTGCGAATCTCCGTAGTCAGGGTGTAGCCATCCATTTCCGGCATTTCGATGTCGGAAATCAGCATGAGCAGTTCCTTGTCGGGGTCGCGCCCTTCATCGGCCATCTTCTTGAGGTAGTTGAGCGCTTCACGACCGTCGTTCAATGCAGTGACTTCCACCCCCACAGTCTGCAGACAACGAGACACCTGCTTACGTGCCACCGACGAGTCGTCGACGATCAGCACATGCTTGGTCACCGCCTGGCTCTGCACCTGGTCGTCGATCACACCGGCGGAGATCACCTCGGAGGTGGGCGCCACCTCGGCAAGGATCTTCTCCACGTCGATGATCTCGACCAGTTGCTGATCGAGCCGCGTCACCGCAGTCAGGTAGTGATCACGGCCGGTGCCCTTGGGTGGCGGATGGATCTCTTCCCAGTTCATGTTGACGATGCGCTCCACGGAACGCACCAGAAAGCCCTGAACCTTGGTGTTGTACTCAGTGATGATGACGAAGCTGGTCTTGAGGTCCTCCAGCGCCGCCCGCCCGGTGGCGATGGACAGATCGAGAATCGGAATGGTGCCGCCACGGATATTGGCCACGCCGCGTACCACCGGACTGGATTTCGGCATGATGGTGAGGTTGGGGCACTGCAGCACCTCCTTCACCTTGAATACGTTGATGCCGTAAAGCTGTGGGCCTTCCAGGCGAAATAGCAGCAACTCCAAGCGGTTCTGTCCCACCAGCTGGGTGCGCTGGTTAACCGAATCCATCAACCCGGCCATGCCCGGACTCCTTATCTTCTGGTAGCGCCTACCCGTAGCAGCTTAGCAGGCGGCACGGGGCTTGCTTTGTATTAGTCATGAAGCCAAGAACGTCATCATTCCGTCAGATACTGGCAAAGTGCCTTGCCCCTTTGTCCGTTTTACTCGCTTTGCCGATGCTCGGCTACAGCGGTACGGCGGCGGCGACTTTCACCAGTACTGACGAACTTATCGGCGCCACCGAGTCCTTTCTTGAGGAGGCGGTCGTCGATTATCTACAGCGTAGCGAAATCCAGGGCCGCCATGAGATTCGCGTGAACCGACTCGACCCGCGGCTGCGTCTGGCCCTGTGCGACGAGCCGCTGACCACCACGCTGGAAAGCCCGGCGCAGCCCCTGGGCCGGGTGACCACGCGCGTGCGCTGCAACGGCAGCGCTCCCTGGACGGTGTTCGTGCCGGCAGAAGTGCGCCTGTATCGCCAGGTAGCGGTGCTGACCCGCCCGCTCAAGCGCCTGAGCGTAGTCAAAGCCTCCGATCTGAGCATGGTCGAGCGTGACGTGGGCCAGCTTGCCCAGGGCTACCTGACGGATCCGACGCAGGCCATAGGCAAGAAATTGACGCGACAGCTGAATAGCGACCAGATCATCACCCCCGCCCACCTGCAGGTCGCAGAGGTGGTTCGCCGCGGCGACCAGGTGGTGATCAGCGCCAGCGGCGGCACGGTCAACGTACGTATGCCCGGCGAAGCCCTGACCGAAGGGGCTCCCGGCCAGCAGATCAATGTGCGCAACCTGCGTTCGCAACGGGTGATACGCGCACGAGTAGTGGGCCCCGGTCAGGTGGAAGTCGCCATGTAGGCATGTTTCTTGTAACGTATCGCCTTGGCGATCTCCTACACTGCATTCCGTGGCGCGAAAAAAATCCTAAAGTTTTCTCGGCAAGGGCCGAAAAGCTTGGCAAGCGTCCAACAATCGTCCGAGGTTTTGCATCATGGTCATCGACTTCAACCGGCTGAACAATGCCAATACGCCCGCCAATGCGGGGCGTACCGGCGCCACTCAGACTGGCAATCGCAACGAGGCGGCGCAGCCGACCAAGGCGCCTGTCACCGGTAGCGATGAACAAACCACCGCCAAGAGCGGCGAATCCGTGCAACTGAGCCGTGAGGCCCAGCAGTTACAGAAAATCGGCGAGAAGCTGCGTGACCAGCCGATCGTCGACAAAGAGCGCGTGGCCCAGCTGAAGCAGGCCATCGCCGACGGCAGCTACCAGGTCGACAGCAAGCGCGTCGCCCAGAAGCTGCTCGATTTCGAATCCCAGCGCTAGTCTCCGGGCTGCGCTGGGGGTGTTGGACGCCCGACCCCCAAGAGCCCGCCATGCACGACACAGCCCTGCTTGACCTGTTCACCACCGATATCGGCACCGCCGAGCAGTTGCTCGAGCTGATCGACACCGAATTCCAGGCCCTGACCGAGCGCGATCTTCCGCGTCTGGAAAGCCTGCTCAACGACAAACAACCCCTTCTCGCCCTGCTCCAGCAACATGCTGGCGAGCGCAGCCGCGTGCTGCAGAACGCCGGCCTGAATGCCGACCGAGACGGCCTCAAGGCGCTGGCAGCGGGCTCTGCCCTGGGCGAGCAGCTGCTGGCCCGTAGCGAGGAGCTGTCCAACCTGCTGCAGCGTTGCCAGGAGGCCAATCTGCGTAACGGCCGTCTGATTCGCGCCAACCAGGCTTCGGTCGGCAGCGTTCTCGGCATCCTGCGCGGCGGGGAGACGCCCGGCCTCTATGACAGCCGCGGCAGCGCCGCTAGAATCGCGCAGCAAAGGCCACTCAGCCAGGCCTGAGAACAGCCGCAAAAACAAGAAAGCACAGGGACATGCAGGCACTTAGCCAGTATGCTAGTGCCGTTGTAGTCTATGACTCGGAGAGTTCCGAACTGTGTCCAGCGCGTTCAACGACGAGAGCGGCCCCCAGCCGCCCAAGGTGCTCAAGACATCCGTCGAGATCATTGCCACCTTGCGTCAATTGCAACAGAACCATGATCCCCTCGTTATCCAATTCAAGGATCGTGGCCAGCGTTTTCAAAGCTACCTCGTCGAAATCGATAAAGACCGTGCGCGATTGGCACTGGACGAAATCATCCCCACCGACGGCGAACGCTTCTTCAAGCAGGGCGAAACCTTCAACGTCGAGGCCTACCGCGATGGCGTGCGAGTGGCCTGGACCTGCGAGCACGACGTGCAACTGGGCGAGTTCGAAGGCGCGCCGTGCTACTGGGCTCCGCTCCCCTCGGAAGTGATCTATCACCAGCGCCGCAGCGCCTTTCGCGCACCGCTCAAGCAGAGCGACTTGGTCAAGGTGGTGCTGGCTGGCGACAAGCTGCGCGAACCGCTGCAAGGTCATCTGCTGGATATTTCGGCCACCGGCTGCAAGCTGCGCTTTCCCGGCAACCTCAGCCAGCAGCTGAGCAACGGTCAGGTGCACGAACGACTCACCGCTCACCTGCCCTTCGGCGCGATGACCTGCGCGGTGGAACTGCGCCACGTGCAGTACGAAGAGAAGATCGACATGACCTTCGTCGGCACCCGCTTCTACCGCATCAACGGCCTGGAGCAACGCCAGGTCGAACGCTTCGTCTACCAGCTGCAGCGCGAGGCGCGCCGCACGGAGAGCGACGGCCTGTTCTGACAGCCCCTACTGACCTGCTCGCGGCGCCTCGGCATCCTCCTGGGCCGCAGCCGCGGCGGGCTCGTGCATCTGCTCATGCACCGTCTGCTCATCCACCCGGGGATCGAGCGCAGCCACCAGAGGCGAGCTGGCGACGTTGCCCGGCATGGCCATGTGGTGCAGCGGCGCATCCTCTACCTGATGCAGATGGGTGACCACTTCGGGCCGGATGCGCCACACCAGGATCAGCGCACAGACGCAGACGAACACGTAGAGCATGTTGGCGCCGTAGAAGCGCATCAGCACTCCTGCCAGCAGCGGCCCGACACAGGCTCCTACGCCAAAGGTCACCAGCAACATGGCGGTCAACGACACGCGCCGCTCCGGCTCGACGTGATCGTTGGCCAGAGCCACCGCCAGCGGATACAGGCTGAACTGCATCAGGCTGACCAGAAAGCCGATACCGATCAGCAAGCCGAGGAAGACTTCCGGCAGTACCGCCAGGGGCAACGCGGCCAGCAGCAGCAATACCGCACAACCGCGAATCAGGCGCACCCGGTCCTGCCGATCCGATAGCCAACCCAACGGCCACTGCACCAGCAGTCCCGCCAGAATGCAGCTGCCCATGAACAGACCGACCTGTTCGGTGGAAAGGCCCATGCGGGTGGCATAAAGCGGCGCCAAGCCGTAGAAGGAACCGATAAGCAACCCGGCCACGGCGATGGTGGTCAGCGACAACGGCACCCGGCTAAGGAAGAACCTCAGCTCCAGCGGCGCGGGGTGCAGGGGCGCCGGATGCAGTCGGCGGGTCAGCGCCACCGGCACCAGACACAGGGCGAAGCACAGGGCGACCAGCATCAGCAGCTCCAGGCCCAGGGTCGGATGCACCACCAGGGTCAGCTGGCCGAGAATCAGCCCCAGGTAGGAGGCCGCCATGTAACCGCTGAACACCAGGCCGCGCTGCCGCGCTTCGGCCTGCTCGTTGAGCCAGCTCTCGATCACCATGTACTGGCACATCATGCCCAGGCCCACCAGCATGCGCAGGAACAACCAGAACGGCAGCCACTCCACCAGGCCATGCCCCAGTACCGCCGCGGTAACCACCCCGGCGCAGGCGACATAGGCACGAATATGGCCGACCCGACCGATCAGCCGGTGCCCGAGCTTGCCGCCCAGCACCAGGCCGAAGTAATTGGCCGCCATCAGCGCACCGACCCACAGGCCGTCCACCGTATCGGCCAGGCGCAGCGCCAGGTAGGTGCTGAGCAGGCCGGAGCCGAGCAGCATCAGCAAGGTTGCGAAGTACAGCGAGCGGAACGACTTCCAGATAAGGCGCATGTGCGGGTAGAGCTCCTTGTACACGGCGCGAGCGGGTAGCTCGCACCGGGCGCGATGGTGTCAGGCCTGTGCGGCCAGCACGCGACGCTCCCAGGGGGTGATTTCGTCGTAGAAGCTGGTGAGCTCCATGGTCTTGCTGGCGATATATCCTTCGATGAACTCCGCACCGAACAGTTCGACCGCCAGTTCGCTGCGTTTCAGACGCTCGATGGCGGCATGCATGGTACAGGGTAGCGTCAATTGCTCGGGCACCTCGAACTCACCCTGGATCGGCGCGCTCGGCTGCAGCTCGTGCTCCAGTCCGTGCAGTCCTGCCGCCAGGCTGGCGGCCAGGGCCAGATAGGGGTTGGCGTCAGCGCCCGGCAGGCGGTTCTCCACCCGTCGTGCGGCAGGTGCACTGGCCGGAATACGCAGGCCGGCGGCGCGATTGTCAGCCGACCAGCAGGCGTTGTTCGGCGATGCGTAGGGATGGCACAGACGCTGATAGGAATTCACGTGCGGCGCGAACAGCAGAGTGAAGTCCGCCAGCGCCGCCTGCTGGCCGCCGATGAAATGGTGAAAGGCGGGCGTCGCCTCGCCGTCCTCGGCGCTGAAGATATTGCGACCACTGCCCTGCTCCACCACGCTCTGGTGGATGTGCATCGAGCTGCCCGGGGTGTGCGCCAGAGGTTTGGCCATGCACACCACGGCAAGGCCATGCTTGAGCCCCACCTCTTTCAGCAGGTGCTTGAACAGAAAGGTCTGATCGGCCAGCTGCAGCGCGTCACCGTGCAGCAGATTGATCTCGAACTGGCTGACGCCCATCTCGTGCATGAAGGTGTCGCGTGGCAGGCCGAGCGCCGCCATGCAGCGATAGACCTCGGCGAAGAAGGGCCGCAGGCCATTGCCCGAACTGACGCTGAAGGCCGAGCCGCCGTCTTCGCGGCGGCGATCCAGGCCGACCGGCGGCTGGAACGGCTGCTGCGGATCGGCATTCGGCGCAAACACGAAGAACTCCAGTTCGGTGGCCACCACCGGCTGCCAGCCGTGCTGCGCATAACGGGCCAGCACGCGCTTGAGCAGCGCCCGAGTGGACAGGCCGGAGCTGCGGCCATCCAGTTCCTCGGCGTCGCAGATCGCCAGGGCGCGCGGCGGCTCGCTCCAGGGCAGACGGTGGATCTGCTCCGGCGCCGCGACCAGCGCCAGATCACCGTCATCGCTGCCATAGAAACGCGCCGGCGGATAGCCGCCCATGATGCACTGCAGCAACACGCCGCGCGCCAGCTGCAAACGGCGCCCCTCGAGAAAACCCGCTGCGGTCATCACCTTGCCGCGCGGCACGCCATTGAGGTCAGGGGTCACGCAGTCGATTTCATCGATGCCACGCAGGAGGGTTTCCAATGCATGGCGGCTGGCGGTGCTCATGTGAGGCTGTCCTTGTATGACCCGAGAGCCGCTTCGGCGCGGCGAGACGTACAAAATACGCACCGGATGTTCGATATTTCAAGCAGGGCGCGCTTGCCGATATGCGACACCGGCTTGCACCCTGTCGCCCTGATGGCAGCGCCTGGCTCGATGCGTCAGGCGACTGTGCTAGAGTCGCGCGCTATTTTTTCCGCCAGCCTGTGACAGGGCTGGCCGGAAGTCCTCTCGCCCAGAGCGCAGCACGCCGTGTAAAGCGCCCCGCAACCAGAGACTCGACTGATGTCACAAGCCCTCCACCCTGCCCTGCAGCTGCTCAACCGCACCAGCCTGGTGATGCAGATCTTCATCGGCCTGCTGGCCGGTATCGCCCTTGCCCTGATCGCCCCACAGGCGGCGCTGTCGGTCGGCTTCGTCGGCAACGTGTTCGTCTCGGCCCTGAAGGCCGTGGCGCCGGTGCTGGTGTTCATCCTGGTGATGTCGTCCATCGCCAACCATCAGCACGGCCAGCAGACCCATATCCGCCCGATCCTGCTGATGTACCTGATCGGCACCTTCAGCGCCGCGCTGGTGGCGGTGGTTGCCAGCTTCGCCTTCCCGTCGTCGCTGGTGCTGAGCAGCCAGGCCGCCGAACTGACGCCCCCCGGCGGCATCGGCGAGGTGCTCAAGACCCTGCTGCTGAACATCGTCGACAACCCGGTCAACGCCCTGCTGCGCGGCAACTTCATCGGCATCCTGGCCTGGGCCATCGGCCTCGGCTTCGCCTTCCGCCACGCCAGCCCCGGCAGCAAGCAGCTGCTGGGCGATCTGGCCAACGGCGTGACCGCCATCGTCAAGCTGGTGATCCGCCTGGCGCCGCTGGGCATCTTCGGCCTGGTCGCCGCGACCCTGGCCGAGTCCGGCTTCGATGCCCTGCTCGGTTACCTGCACCTGCTGGTGGTGCTGGTCGGCTGCATGCTGCTGGTGGCCCTGGTGATCAACCCGGCGCTGGTGTACTGGAAGCTGCGCCGCAACCCCTACCCGCTGGTGCTGACCTGCCTGCGCGAGAGCGGCATCACCGCCTTCTTCACCCGCAGCTCGGCCGCCAACATCCCGGTCAACCTGCAGCTGTGCCAGCGCCTGGGCCTGCATGAGGAAACCTATTCGATCTCCATCCCGCTGGGCGCCACCATCAACATGGCCGGCGCGGCGATCACCATCACCGTGCTGACCATGGCCGCGGTGCATACCCTGGGCATCGCCGTCGACCTGCCCACCGCCCTGCTGCTGAGCGTGCTGGCCTCGATCAGCGCCTGCGGCGCCTCGGGCGTGGCCGGCGGCTCGCTGCTGCTGATCCCGCTGGCCTGCAGCCTGTTCGGCATCCCCAACGAGGTGGCCATGCAGGTGGTGGCCATCGGCTTCATCATCGGCATCGTGCAGGACTCGGCGGAAACCGCGCTGAACTCCTCCACCGACGCCCTGTTCACCGCTGCCGCGTGCATGGCGGAAGAGCAGCGTCAGGCCTGAACCTCCAGGGCTCGTCCCTCAGGCGAGCCCGCCATCCGCCAAGTGGTGCGCACGGCGCACCCTACGGATCGGGGACGCGACAGGACGCCACAAAATTGATAACGATTAGCGTTTGAATTAGATTGACGCCCTTCGCAACCCCACCGCGGACGGCTTCATGTTCGAATTGCAAAGCGTCAGTTTCAGCATTCCTGAACGCACCCTGCTGCATCCCCTGAACCTGCACATCGATGCCGGACGCATGGTCGGCCTGATCGGCCACAACGGTTCAGGCAAGTCCACCCTGATCAAACTGCTTGCCCGCCAGCAGTCGCCCAGCGGCGGCCATATCCTGCTCGACGGCAAACCGCTGCAGGCCTGGGGTCAGCGCGACTTCGCTCGGCAGGTGGCCTATCTGCCTCAGCAACTGCCGCAGACCGAAGGCCTGAGCGTACGCGAGCTGGTGGGCTTCGGCCGGTATCCCTGGCACGGCGCCCTTGGCCGCCTGGGCAGCGAAGACCGCGCGCACATCGAGCGCGCCATGGACCTGACCGACACCGGCATGTTTGCCGATCGCCTGGTCGACCAGCTCTCTGGCGGCGAGCGCCAGCGCGTCTGGCTGGCCATGCTGCTGGCGCAGAACACCCGCTACCTGCTGCTCGACGAACCCACCTCGGCGCTGGACATCGCCCACCAGGTGGAAGTCCTCTCACGGGTTCACGACCTCAGTCGCGAGCTGGGCCTCGGCGTGCTGGTGGTGCTGCACGACATCAACATGGCCGCGCGCTACTGCGACCACCTGCTGGCCCTGCACAGCGGTCGCCTGCTGGCACAGGGCAGCCCGGCCGAGCTGATGCACGGCGAAACCCTGGAGCGCATCTACGGCGTGCCCATGGGGGTGATGGCCAATCCGGTGGACGGCTCGCCGATCAGCTACCTGCACTGACCGGCACGCCTCAGGACGCCGAAGCGGACGCCTGCGCCGGGGGCTCGTCGAGCAGCGGGCAGTTCTCGCACAGTTCCAGTTCGGGCAGCAGATAACGAATGCAGCACACTCGCCGTTGCCGCCACGGCAGTGCAGCGCCCTGCAGCTCGACATAACGCACCGGCTGATACAGCGGGTTACGTCGCCCGTCAGGCTGCTGGGCCGCCTGCAGGAGGCTGAAACCGTCGGCCAGCAGTGGCGCCGGCAGTACCTTGCCCAGCGCCGTCAGAATCCACTCGAAATAGTTGCCGGCATTGCTCCAGAGCACCTTGGGCGCGATCTTCACCTGCGCGGTGAAGGCCTGGATCAGGGGCTGCAAGTGGTCATGCTGGAGATGGGCAAAACGCTCGAACGGATCGCCCGGAGCGAACGGCTGCCCCGCATCGCGCAGCTTGAACGCCTGTGGCAAGTGTTCCTCGTCGAGCACCACCTGGATGTCATCGAGGTTTAGCGGCAGGCGTCGGTTCAGCACCAGCGCGGCGGCCACCACTGGCGGGATCAGGCGCACGAAATAGTGCTTCGACCACTGCGACAGCAGCGCACGGCGGTCGCCGCCGGTGTACGACTCGCCGAAGCGCGCCAGCAGCACCGGCAGCCCCTCGTCGCTGAGCAGTTCGCGCAGCGGCACCGAGGGCCGTGGATCATCGTGCAGCACCAGGGTGTCCCGATAAGAGGAGAAGTCGCCAATGAACAGCGGCGCCAGTGCCTCAATCACCCCGAACGATTCCCGATGCGTTCAACACAGTACCCCGCTATCAAAAAATCGCTCGCGACCGATGGCCATCAGCGCCGCGCGCTTGTGAGGGAAATCGAACTCCTTTTCCCGGTAGTAACCCAGCGTTTGCATATAGCCGATCATCTTCGCGTTGTCGGCGCGCGGTTCGGCTACCACCAGGCGGGTGCGCGGATCGTCGAGAAAGGCGTAATGGGTCAGCGCCGCCAGCCAGCTGGCCACCTTGTGCGGCCCGCGATGCGCCTGCTCACCCACCAGCATGTGAATGCCGCGATCATAGTCGTCGGCGACATAGAAAGGCGCGATGCGGTCTTCCTTGGCCCAGTAGAGCTCGAAGTAGGCGAAGGGCTGATCGTCGAAGCAGCCGATCAGACTGCAGACATGCGGATCGGCAGCGATGGTCTCGAGATAGCTGCGGTGCTGGACCAGATCGCCACCCTCATGCCAGAAATGCAGAACGCGCGGCGTGTTCTGCCAGCGATTGAAGCGCTCCAGGTCCTGTTCGATGTCCAGCGTACGCAGGGATATCCAGGCGCCCAGGCGCGCATCGAAGCGCCGGTAGACCTCGCCCTGGGGCTTGGCGCGGCGCCGCGGATGACGCTTGCCGTCGCTCATCACCATTTGCTGCGGATAAGGCGGCAATGCCTGGCGCAGCCAGGGCTGCGGCAACTGCCAGAACAGGCTGCGCTCGACCTGCGCGCTGGTCGTGCCGGCATCGTCGCGCAGCCAGTCACCACAAGCCTGCAGCGCCTGCTGATCCAGCCCCTGCCAGACCAGACGTGGCGCCTGCGGATAAGCGGCGAGCCACCAGTAGCTGGCGCACCACAGCGCATCGGCCAGATCGGCCGTGGCCACTTCCTGCACCTGCACGGCGTTGGTTTCACAAATGCGCAGCTGTATCAGCGGCCGACCGTCGCAGGACAGCCAGATCGCAGAGTCGCGAGACTCGCCTTGCAGCACGCGCCCGTCAGGCAGCGGCAATGCATTCATTGGAAGCCCTCCTGGCCGTAGGCCTCGGCCATCGCCACCACCACCTTGCGCGGCCCCTTGAAGGGATCGCGGGCATGGGCCGTGAGCATGTTGTCGAGCATCAGAATATCGCCGTCGCGCCAGGGGAAGCGAATGGTGCAGGCGTCCAGCACGCCACGCACCTCATCCAGCAGACTCGCCTCGATGGGCGTACCGTCGCCGAAGTAGACATTACGCGGCAGCCCCTCAAGACCGACCGCATCGATCAGCACCTCCTGGGTATCGGCATCCAGGGCCGACAGATGGAACAGGTGCGCCTGGTTGAACCAGACCCAGTCACCGGTACGCGGATGCTGGGCGACGCCCTGGCAAAGCTGGCGCGTACGCAGCTCGTCATCGCCGAGCCATTCGAAGTCGATACGTCGCGCGCGGCAGTATTGCTCGACCAGCTGGCGATCCTCGGTGTTGAACACCTGTTGCCAGGGCAGATCCAGACCATTGCCGTAATTGCGCACGTAAAGCAGGCCGCGCTCGGCGAAGCGCTGGCGGATGGCCGGATCGATGCGCCGGAACACCTCGCGGCTGTCAGCAATCGGCGTCTCGCCGCCCTGCTCGGCTGCCTGGGCGCAATAGAACCAGATGCGCAGCGGCCATTCGGTGGTATAGGCCTGCTCGTTATGCAGCGGAATCGGGCGATGGGCGGGAAATTCGGTGGAGGTATATACCCCGCCTGCACTGACCCGGCTACGCGGCGTGGAGCCGAACTCATAACTCAGCAGCGGATGGCCGAAGGACGCGGCAAACTGCTGGAAGCTGGCCACATCGACATCGGCGAAGCCACTGAACAGCAGGCCACCGCTCAACTCCAGATGCTCGGCCACCAGCTGCTGCAGGGCCGGCAGATGGGCATGCAGGCCCTGCCCGGGCTGTAGCGGGCTGACGCGCATGGGCAGGCCGGTTTCGATACTCAGGGCGGCCTGCGCCAGATCGGTCACTTGATTCATCGTCGCGCTCCCCGCAGGTCGCTGTTCACGCCATGGCCTGGCGCAGGCTCAGCGGGCGCATGTCGGTCCAGACCTCTTCGATGTGGGCCAGGCAGGTGGCCTTGTCGCCGGACACGCCCACGGCCGACCAACCTTCGGGAATGGCCTTGTATTCGGGCCAGATGGAATACTGCTGCTCATGATTGATCACGACCAGAAAGCGCGCGTTTTCGTTGTCGAAGCTCATGCGATGACCTCTGTGAAAGTGACTTGCCCCTGGCCGGTAGCGATAGCCGCCAGGCTCCTCTTAAAGGACGAATGGCTAAGAGCAAAATTCAACGATTCATCGCCTCGATCGCCTCGCGCACCTGGGTCGCGATAGCAGCCGTCGAACGCGGGCCACCAAAGGTCCAGTACGGCGTGGGAAGAAAGGCGTAACGCTGCTGCTGGGCGACTGGCAGCGCCTTCCACAGGGGGCTGGCGAAGAACGGCGCCCGCTCCTGCCCACCGATGAACAGCACGCGCAGCCCCGGCTCGCTGGCGACGCTGCGCATATCGATGCGCCGGTGCAGGCTGTGGGTGGAGCGCAGCGTCCAGGGCGAGCGTACCTCCAGGCGATTCATCAGGCTGCCGATCAGCGTCTGCTGGTTGAGGGCGATGAAACTGCCCTGCTGCACCAGCGGATACAGCACGGCCACCGGCTCACCCTGCAGGTCTCGTTCAAGGATGGACTGACGCGCAGCTTCCAGCGCCTGCTGACCTTCGCGGATTACGGCAGCGGCCTGCGCCTGGCGCCCGGTCAGACGCCCCAGATGCGCCAGCATGGCCTCGCCGATGGCCACGCCGTCATAGCCTGCCGATGCCAGAGACACCTGATAGATGAGGGTCGGTGCCAGGCCATCGAGACGCTCGAACAACGGCAGGTGCAGGTAGGCCACACCCACGATCAGGTCCGGCTCGAGCCGGGCGATGGCCTCCAGATTGGGCTGCTGCGCGCTGCCCAATGCCACACTACGCTCGAGCAGGTCGTTGCCGATACCGATGTAACGGCGATAGCTGGCCAGGTTGGCCACGCCGACCGGCTCGATCCCCAGCGACACCAGCAGCTCGGTACTCAGCTCATCGAGGCTGACGATCCGCTGCGGCGCCTCTCCAACGCCGGCCGACTGCCGGGCCACCAGTTGTGCATCGATCGCCCAGGCGCCCTGCGCCAGACAGACCAGCAGCAGGCAACAGACAAGACGCATCGCCACCGCACTAGCTCCTTTTGTCACTGAAATAGACGCGGCTGAGCAGCAGCAGGAACAACGGAGCACCGATGGCGGCCGTGGCGATTCCCAGCGGGATGTCCAGCGGCGCCAGCAGCACGCGCCCGAGCAAGTCAGCCGAGGCCAACAGGGTCGCGCCCAGCAGCGGCGCCGCCAGCAGACGTTGACGGGCACGATGAAAGCCCAGCAGACGCACGCCATGCGGCACCAGCAAACCGATGAATGCCACCGGCCCGACCACCGCCACGGCCGCTGCGATCAGTGCGCTGGCCAGCACGATCAGCAACACCCGCCGGCTCGGCACCGATAAGCCGAGGCTGCCGGCCACGCCGTCGCCCAGCTGCAGCAGATCCATCCAGCGCGTGGTCGCCGCGCACAGCGCCAGCCCAATCGTCAGCCAGGGCAGCATGGCCTGCAAATCACTCCAGGTACGCCCGTAGCTGCTGCCCACCATCCAGATCAGCGCCTGGGCGATATTGCTGGTGAACTGCGCCATCAGCAGGCTCACCACGGCCAGCACCACGCCGCTGATGGCAAAGCCCGTGAGCGTCACGCGCAGCGGCTCCAGGCCGTGACGCAGGTTGAGGCCGATGACGATCACCAGCGCCAGGCCGGCACCCAGCCAGGCCAGCGGGAAGCGCCAGGCAACGGCCAGCTCGGGCATGAAGATCAGTGCCAGCAGCACCACCAGTGCCGCCATCTGGCTCACTCCGAGAATTTCCGGACCGGCCAGCGGGTTGCGCGTGACCGCCTGCAACAGCATGCCCGCGGTCGCCAGCAGCGCCCCGGCGGCCATGTCCACCAGCAGCCGCGGCAGGCGCAGATCGAGCAGCGTCATGGCCATGGGCTCGCCGCTCCACACCCGCTGCCAGAACGACCAGATGCCCGATTCGCCCTGCGCCGTGCCCGCTACCAGCAGCGCCAGGCAGATCAGCACCGCGAGCGCGACGAACGACCACAACGGCAGGCGCATGGCCCGCTTCTCGCCCGGCATGCTCGCCGTGACCGCCGCTACCGGCGCGCGGCGCCCGTAACGCAGCAGCAAGAGGATCGCCAGCGAACCGAGAACCGCCGACAGCACCCCCAGCGGCAACTGGAACCAGGGCTCCACCGCCGCCACCAGCGCGTCGGCGAGTACCGTCAGTAATGCGCCCCAGATCGCGCACAAGGGGATCAACCGAGACGGTCGCACCACGGCGAAAGCAAAGCGCAGCAGATTCGGCGTGATCAGCCCGATAAAGCCCAAGGGACCAGCCAGATGAATAGCCAGCGCCGCCAGCAGGCTACCCAGAGCGATGCTCAGCCCTTTCAGCCAGGCCGGCGAAAGCCCCAGCGAGCGCATCTGCCCGTCGCCCAGCACGGCCAGGTTCATCGGCCGCATCAGCACCAGCAGCGCCAGGGCAATCAGCGGCAACAGATACAGCGCCGGATGCATCGCGCCCCAGCCCAACTGCTGCAGCGAACCGGTATTCCACAGCGACACCACCATCGCAGCCTGGTCGTTGAGGCTGAGAAACAGCGCGATCAGCGCGGCAAAGGTCTGCGCCACCGCCACCCCGGCCAGGGTCAGGCGCAGCGGCGAGGTGTTCCAGCCGCCTGCCATGAGGAAGGTGAACAAGGCCGCCAGCAGCCCGCCGACGAAGACCAGCGGCAATCCCAGGACGCCAGGCAGAAGCATGCCGAGGATCACACCCAGTTGCGCTCCGGCGGTGATGCCGAGCAGATCCGGCGACACCAGCGGGTTGCGCGTGATCAGCTGCATGATCGCCCCGGAAACGCCCAGGCAGGCACCCACCAGCACTCCGGCAAAGGCGCGTGGCAGCTGGGTCCACCACAGCAGCAGGCCGTCAAGCGATGGCGTCGACGACAGCGGCGCCAACCAGGCCTCGACCGTTGGCCAGGGATGGCGCAACACGCCCTGCCACAGCAGCATGGCCAGCAGCAGCGCGAGCCCCAGCAGCGCCAGGCCAGCATGACCGAAACCACGGGCAGCGCCAGGCTGCCCGGGGCGACTCAAACTCGTCATCCGTTGTCCTTACCTATGCAAAAAGGCGAAGGGTTGCCCCCTCGCCTTGGTTTGCCCACTCGGTTGCCGCTTACCAGCGCAGCGACACGGTACCGAGGAAGGTGCGTTCATCGCCCCAGTAGCAGCGCCCGGCATTGTTGCAGCCTGCCACGTACTCCTGATCGAAGAGGTTCTTGGCGTTGAGATCGACCGACCAGTTCTCGTCGATGTCGTAGCCGATGGCGGCATCGACCAGGGTCACGTCGCCGGTGTCCAGCTTGCCGTAGAGACTTTCGGCGGTGTAGGCGAAGGTGCTGTCGAAGTGGCGCACGCCGCCGCCCAGACGCAGACCGCGCAGCGCACCATCGAGGAAGCGGTAGTTGGCCCAGATCGAGGCCTGGTTGCGTGGCACGCCGGTCATCTGGTTGCCCTCGAGCCGCGAGCCCGGCGCATCCTTGGTAATACGTGCATCGGTATAGGTATAAGCCGCGGTGACATTCAGGTTGGCACTGATATCGCTGTTGATCTCCAACTCGACACCTTTGGAGCGGCTTTCGCCGACCTGGCGGTAGTCATTGATGGCCGCTTCGAAATAGACGTCATTTTCCTTACGCAGATCGAATACGGCAGCAGTGAACATGGTGTTCCAGCCCTTGGGCTCGTACTTCAGACCCACCTCGTACTGCTCGGCGGTGATCGGATCCAGAGGACCGCTGGCGCTGGTGGTCTGCTGCACCGGAACGAAAGAGGTGGAGTAGCTGACGTAGGGCGACAGGCCATTCTCGAACTGGTACATCACACCGGTCTGCCAGGTGAAATCGCGGTCGGTGTAGTCCAGGTCGGAGGCGGCGTTGCTGACCGGGCTGGTCGCGTCGAATTTGTTGCGGTACTGGCTATCGACCCTGTCGAAACGACCGCCAAGCAGGAAGATCCAGTTCTCGTACTTGCTCTGCAACTGGCTGTAGAGGCCGGTCATCTGCTGATCGAGCTGCGAGTTCTGGATGGTGAACGGCGTGGTCGGCTCGCTGGTCCAGACCGGATTGAATACGTTGATCGACGGGCCGAACCCTGCACTCCAGTCCTGGTTGAAGGAAGTACGGTCGAAACTGGCGCCGACCAGCAGCGTGTGCTGCAGGGCACCGGTGTCGAACTTGCCTTCGAGTTGGTTATCCAGCGAATAGGTGATGGACTTGTTGTGTCGATCGTACGCCTGGGTACTGACGTTGGTGCCGAAGCCCGCGTTGTTCAGTGCCCCCGGCCAGATCTCGTTACGCTGGATGCGCGACTGCATGTAGCGCGAGTTCTGGCGGAACTGCCAGTCGTCGTTGAAGCGATGGGTGAACTCGTAACCCAGAGTCCAGACTTCACGCTCGAAGGTGTTCCAGTCCTTGTTACCGAGAAAGGTGTCCTTGTCGATCTTGCCATTGGGATTCTTCAGCAGCGTGCCCGCTGCCGGCAAGCCCAACTCAAGCTTGGTGCGATCCTTCTGGTAGGTCGACAGCAGCGTCAGGCTGTTGAAATCGTCGAAATTCAGCGTCAGCGACGGGGCGATATAGATGCGGTTGTCCTGCACGTGATCGACCTGGGTATCGGCCTCGCGGCCCACCATCACCACGCGCCCCAGCACATTGCCGCTGTCATTCAACGGCCCGGAGACATCCAGATTGAGCTGGCGACGGTCGTTGGAGCCATAGCTGAGCTGCACTTCGCCCTGCGGGGCGGCGGTCGGGCGTTTGCTGACCAGGTTGACCAGGCCGCCCGGCGCGTTCTCCCCATAGAGAATCGAGGTCGGCCCACGGAACACCTCTACCCGCTCCAGGCCATAGGGCTCGCTGGTGGTGTCGTAGCGGTTGCCCTGCACGCGCAAACCATCACGCAGCAGACCGTAGCCGTAGTCGGTGGCGTTGAAACCGCGGATGAAGAACAGGTCACCTGCCAGACCATCACCGGCAGCGAAGGGTGGCGCGAAGATACCCGGCACGTAGCCCAACACATCGGTGAGGCTCTGCGATTTCTGGTCTTCGATGCGTTTGCGGGTCACCACCGACACCGAACGAGGCGTCTCCGACAGCGGCGTGCTGGTCTTGCTGGCGGTCAGGCTTTTCTCGGCCTTGTAGCCGTAATCCGGGCCTTGCGGGCGGTCCAGCTCGCCGGTGACCGTCTGTGACGGCAGCGTCACCTGATCCTCTTGCGCCTGAACCATCCCGTGGCATGTGGCAGCAATCACCACGGCCAGGCACTTCAGTTGAAAACGTCCAGCACCCTGCACTGCTTTCGACATCATCTTCTCCCCCGATACCGCCAGCCAATCCGCTGGCCTGTCAAAAAACGCTGGCTAGCCTAACCAATATCAATGCAAAACTAAATAGTAATTTTTATCATTTAGATGGCAATTTGATACGACCTCGCCATTACCCGTTAAAGGGGTCCGCTCTGCTGTGGAACGATTAGGCAGCCGCTGAAATGGCCGGCATTCCTGGCGGCGGGAAGCCAGTCCGCATCGACTTGGCTCCCCTGACGGAGGATGATTCTTAGTGGTTCACTGCAGCGTCGAGCGCGCTGGCGAAGATATCCGCCACCTGATCCACCTGTGCCGCCGTGATGATCAGCGGCGGCAGCAGACGCAGAACGCTGGAATGGCGCCCGCCCACCTCCAGAATCAGGCCACGGCGCAGGCACTGCTGCTGCACGGCCGAGGCCAGCGCGCGGTTGTGCGGTGCGCGCCCCATGGCGTCCGCCCTGCCCTGTGGATCGACGATCTCCACCCCGAGCATCAATCCCCTGCCGCGTACTTCACCAATCTGCGGATAGCGCGCCTGCAAGGCCTGCAGGTGAGCGCAGAGGCGTTCGCCCATGGCGGCGGCGTGCTGATCCAGACGCTCCTCGCGGATCAGGCGCAAGGTGGCCGCGCCTGCCGCCATGGCCATCTGGTTACCGCGGAAGGTGCCGGCGTGCGCCCCCGGCTGCCAGCGGTCGAGATCCTTGTGGTAGACCACCACCGCCAGCGGCAGGCTGCCGCCGATGGCCTTCGACAGCACCAGCACGTCCGGCGTGATGCCGGCATGCTCGAAGGCGAACAGCCTGCCGGTGCGCCCAATGCCGCACTGCACCTCGTCGAGAATCAGCGGTACACCGGCCTCGCGGGTGATGCGCCGAATGCCGCGCAACCAGTCGGCGGACGGGGCGATCACCCCGCCCTCGCCCTGTACCGTTTCGAGAATCATGCCGGCCGCCGGCAGCACGCCGCTTTCCGGGTCGCCTAGCTGGTTCTCGATGTAATGCAGACCGACCCGTTCGCCCTCGGCACCGCCCAAGCCGAACGGGCAGCGGTAGCCGTAAGGGTACGGCAGCATCTGCACGCCACTGATCATGCCGTCCAGGTACTGCTTGGGCCCCAGGCTGCCCATCAGGCTCAGGGCACCGTGGGTCATGCCATGGTAGGCGCCATGAAAGGCCAGCATCTGGCTGCGCCCGGTGGCCGTGCGCACCAGCTTCAATGCCGCCTCCACCGCATCGGTGCCGGCCGGCCCACAGAACTGGATGCGCGCATCGCGGGCGAACTCGGTCGGCAGGCAGGCGAACAGCTCGTTGATGAAGTCGTCCTTGGCTTCGGTCATCAGGTCCAGGGTGTGCAGCGGTCGCTTGCCATCGAGCAGACCACGAATGGCTTGCAACACGACGGGATGGTTATGCCCCAGGGCCAAGGTGCCGGCACCGGCCAGACAATCGATGAACCAGCGCCCCTCACTATCCTGCACATGGATGCCCTCGGCGCGGCGCAGCTCCAGCGGGATGCGCCTGGGATAGCTGCGCGCATTGGACTCCACCTCGCTCTGGTGCTGCAGCCTGGTCGTGCTGGCGAAGCGGTAGTCGGCGCCACGCAACGTCGCTTCCGGGCCGAGATCGAGCGCGACAGGCATGGGCAGCGGATCGTAATGCGGTTCAATTTGCATAATCGTGACTCTCCAGGCCCAGCGGCCGTGACGATTGATCGAGCGCAGCCAGTTGCCGGCTCAGGTGTTCGATGAAGGACGGATCGCGGACGATGCCCAGGTGGTCGGCCTCAACCCAGCTCGACAAGTGCAACTCGCGGCCCAGCGCAGCCTGCAGCAGCGCCTCGCCATTGCGGTTGTTCTCCGGCGAATGCGCGGCCCACCAGGCCTGCACCGGGCTGCGCAGCGGCTGGATATGCCGGTGCTGCGCAGCCAGCGCGTGCATGTGCCGCTCCAGGGCAAGCAACTGTTGCCAGTCGTCGTCGCCTGTGGCCGAGGCCTCTACCACGTCAGCGCGTGGCGCACGGGCCAGACCGGCGCCGGGGACATAACCGTCGACCAGGCCGACCAAGGCCACCGTCTTGCCCAGGCGTTCCAGCAGCCGGGCCATGGCCAGCACCAGGGCGCCGCCCATCGACCAGCCAAGCAGGTGATACGGGCCCTGCGGCTGGGTTTCCAGCATCACCCTGACGTAATCGCGGGCCATCTGTTCGAGGCTCTGATCACGCCAGGACGGCTGCAGCAATTGTCGGTTCTGCAGGCCGAACACCTGCCAGTGCGGCGCCAGGGCGCGGGCCAAGGGGTAGTAGCCGACCAGCGTGCCACTGACCGGATGAACGCAGAACAGCGTGGGTCGCCCGGCATCCGCCTGGTTCAGGCGCAGCAACGGGCTGGGCGCGGCAGCCGTCGTAGCTTCCTGGCGAGGGGCAGAAGCGGCCGGCGTGCCGTCGATCAGGGCTTGCAGTGCATCGCCCACCGCCGCCAGCAACGCCTCGATACGCTGCACGCGATGGCGCTGCGCACTGAATCGACAACTGAGGCTCAGACGACCGGCGAATACCTGGCCGTTGATTTCCAGCTCGCGGGTCAGCGCCGTGGCCGGGTCGACCAGAGTGCCCGGCGACTCGCTGGCGGGCATGAAGTGACCATCGCCAAGCTGCGCATCGAACTGCCCCAGGTAGTTGAAGGCGATATCCGGCTCACCCAACTCGGCCAGGCGGCGCCGCTGTTCGGCGTTACCCAGGTAGCGCAGCAGGCCATAACCCAGGCCCTTGTTCGGTACGCTGCGCAGGCGCTGACGCACGTTGGACAGGGTCTGCGGCAAGGTCTCCTGCGCCTGCAGGCGCAGCGGGTAGAGGCTGGTGAACCAGCCCAACGTCCGGCCGATATCCTGCTCAGCCTGTTCGTCGAGCCATTCACGCCCATGGCCTTCCAGGGCGATCAGGCTGTCGTCCAGCCCACTCCAGCGACGCAAGCCCTCGGCCAGCGCGGCGAGCAGCACTTCGTCCATGCGCGCATCCTGCTGTTTCAGGGTCTCGCGTAGCAGACGCCGGGTCTGCGCTTCGCTCAGCTGCCAGGTGCAGGTCTGCACCTGGGCATGGCTGGCTTCGCCGGCCGGGTCATCTACGGGCACACGCTGGCTGGCGTGCTGCGCCTGCCAGTAGCCCATCTCGCTGGCCAGTTGGGCTCCCTGCGCATGGCGCCACAGGTGCTCGGCCCAGGTCTGGTAGCTGCCCGGCCTGTCACCGAGATCGACCGGCTGGCCGATCACAGCCTGCTGGTAGGCGCGGGCCAGATCATCCAGCAGGACGCGCCAGGAAACGCCATCGATGATCAGGTGATGAGCGGCGAGCAGCAGGCGTTGGCTGCCATCCGGCAAGTCCGCGAGCAGCACCCGCAGCAGCGGACCGTGCTGCAGATCCAGGCTGCGCTGTGCTGCCTCGCATTGCGCCTGCAGGGCTGCGTCCGAGTCGATGCGGCGCTGCCGGAACAGCCGCTCGGCCTGCTCCTCGTCCCGGTAGAAGGCCTGCCAGTTGCCCGTTTCATCCTGACGGAAGGCCAGACGCAGCGCATCGTGATGCTCGATCAGCCCCTGCAGCGCGCTCAGCAAATGGGCAGCGTGCAGTGGTCGGCGCACATCCAGCAGCAAGGCCTGGTTCCAGTGCGCACGGTTGGCCATGGGCAAGGAGAAGAAATGCGCCTGGATCGGCGTCAGCGGCAGCTCGCCACTGGCCCGCTGCACCGCCACGGCTTGAGTGCCGAGCGGCGTCATCACAGCAGCCAGATCGGCCAGGCGCGGGTGCTGGAACACCGCCTTGGGAGTCAGCTCCCAGCCGGCCTTGCGCAGCCGCGTGACCAGGCTCAGGGACTGGATCGAATCGCCACCCAGGGCGAAGAACTGGGCATCGCGGCTGATCTGGCCAATACCGAGCAGCTCGCTCCACAGCTCGGCCAGCAGTCGTTCCTGCTCGGTGCGCGGCGCCTGGTGCTCGCCCGCTTCCACCTGCGGCTCCGGCAGGCTCTGCCGATCCAGCTTGCCGTTAGGCAACAGCGGCAGGCGCTCCAGCGCCAGGATATGGCTCGGCACCATATGCGCCGGCAGGCGCTGTTTGAGCTGCATTTTCAGCTCACTCTCGCTCAGCGCCTGGCCGCTGACGTAGCCCACCAGGCGCTTGCCTGCGGCACTGTCCTTGACCACCACCAGCGCTTCACCCACACCGGCGCAGGCTTTCAGCGCCGCTTCGACTTCGCCGATTTCGATGCGGAAGCCGCGCAGCTTGATCTGCTGATCCAGCCGGCCGAGGTATTCCAGCTGGCCGTCGGCACCGAGGCGCACGCGGTCGCCAGTGCGGTACAGGCGCTCGCCGGAGCGATAGGGATTGGGCACGAAGCGCTCGGCGGTAGCACCCGGTCGATCCAGGTAACCGCGCGCCAGCAGCCCGCCCAGGTACAGCTCGCCGGCCGCGCCGACCGGCAACAGGTTGAGGTCGGCATCCAGCACGTAACCCTGGCGCGCCCCAACGCGGTCGCCAATCGGCGCATAGGCCGTGGTGAAGTCGGCCGTGGCTGCCGGCACTCGCCACAGAGTCGGGGTGACCACGGTTTCAGTCGGGCCGTAGCCGTTGATGATCCATTGCGGTTGCAGGCTGCGAATCACCTGCTGCAGCAGCTCACGGCTGAAGGCTTCACCGGCGAAGCAATAGGTCTTCACCCCAGGCGCTTTGCCGCATTGCTCGGCCCACTCGGCCAGCTGGCGCAGGTAACTCGGTGGCAAGGCCACCACGCTGATGCCTTCTTCGATCAGGCAGTCGTAGGTCTGCTGCACGCTCCACAGTTGCTGGTCGCGGATCACCACCCGCGCACCGTGGCTCAGTGGCGTGAGCCAGCGCTCGTGGGCGCCGTCGAAGCTGACCGAGAGAAAGTGCAGTTCGCGATCCTCGGCCGTCAGTTCGTAACGCTCGCCAATGGTCTGGCAATGCAGGGCAATCGCACCATGGGCCACCGCAACGCCCTTGGGCTTGCCGGTGGAGCCGGAGGTGTAGATCAGATAGGCCAGTTGCTCGGGGTGGATATCCACCTCGGGCGCCTCAAGCGGCTGATCATTCAGTGGCAGATGATCGAGGTCGAGCACCTCGATACCTGCCACTTCGGGCAGGCGCGGCAAGGCCGCCTGGTGGCTCAGCAGCAGTTTTACTCCGGCGTCTTCGAGCATGTAGCGCAGGCGCTCTTCGGGGTAATCCGGGTCCAGCGGCACGTAGGCACCGCCAGCCTTGAGCACCGCCAGCAGGGCGACGAACAGGTCGATACCGCGCTCCAGCGCCACACCGACGCGCACCTCGGCGCCGACGCCACGGGCGATCAGCTGGTGGGCCAGGCGATTAGCGCGGGCTTCCAACTCGGCGAAGCTCAGGCGCTGCTGGCCGTGTACCAGGGCAATGGCCGTTGGGCGCAGACGCGCCTGCTCGGCGATGCGCTCCGGCAAGAGTTGAATGCTGTTCGGAACGGGTGTTGGGTTGTTCCACGCCTCGACCTCTTCCACCTCCGACTCACTCAACAATGGCAGATCAGCCAGCGACGCCTGTGGCATACGGCACGCTCCATCGAGCAGACGTAGGAACCGGCCGGCCAGGCGCTCGACACTGGAGGCATCGAACATATCGGTGGCGTAATCCAGGTAGGCCTCGATGCGGCCATCGGCCTGTTCGAGGGTGCCCAGCACCAGGTCGAAGTGGGCGCTCTGCCCCTGGCAGTCGAGGTTTTCGCACTGCAGGCCGGGCAACGTCTGCAGGGCGCTCTGGTCCTGCCGTTGATGGTTGTACGCCACCTGGAACAGCGGGTTGTGGCTCAGACTGCGCTCCGGCTGCAGGGCATCGACCAGTTGCTCGAAAGGCACATCCTGATGGGCCTGGGCGCCGACCACCCGCGACTTGACCTGACGCAGCAGGTCGACGAACGAGTGCTGCGCATCCACTTCACTGCGAATCACCAGGGTGTTGACGAACAGGCCGATCAGCCCCTCGCTCTCGCCCTGGGTACGCCCGGCCACCGGCACGCCAATGCGCAGGTCGTGCTGGCCGGTCAGGCGATACAGCAGGCTCTGGTAGACCGCCAGGATCAGCATGAACGGCGTCACTTCGTACAGTTGCGCCTGCTCACGCAGTCGTTCGACCAGGCTGGCCGGCACGTTGAAGGCATGCCGCGCCCCCTGCCCCAGACGCACGGCCGGACGCGGCCGGTCTGCCGGCAGCTCCAGCAGCGGCTGTTCGCTACCGAGCTGCTCGCGCCACCACTGCACCTGTTCGGCCAGGCGACTGCCAGCAAGATGATCACGCTGCCACAGGGCGTAGTCGGCGTACTGGATCGGCAGTGCCGCCAGCTCAACCGGCTGCCCTTCGGCATGGCCACGATAGAGCGCAGCGAACTCGTCGAGCAGCACCTGGATCGACCAACCGTCGGCGATGATGTGATGCAGGCAGAGCACCAGCACATGCTGTCGTGGATCCAGTTCAATCAGCGCCACACGCCAGGGCGGGCTCTGTTCCAGATCGAAGGGGCGCCGATTGACGCCATCGATCTGCTGCTGCAACTTCGCCTCGTCCTGCGCCTGCAGGCGCTCGATGCCAACCGCAATCGGCTGCTGCACACATTGCAGGGGCTCACCCGCCTCGCCGCTGGCGAAAGTGGTGCGCAGGCTTTCATGACGCTGGGCCAGGGTGTCGAAGCTGCGTTGCAGCGCCGAGACGTCCAGCTCCCCCATCAAACGCACGGCGCAAGGCAGGTGGTAGGCCAGGCTGTCGGGCTCCAGTTGGGCGAGGAACCACAGGCGCTGCTGAGCGAAGGACTGCGGGCTACGGGCTGGACGCTGGCGAGCCTGCAGACCGAAGCCAGGCGCAGCGTCGGCGGCCGCCAGCTGCAAGGCCTGGGCACTGAGAGTGCTGGCCTCGAAAGCGGCGCGTAGCGGCAGCTCACGCTGCAGGTGACGGCGAATCTGCGATACCAGTTGCGTGGCCAGTAGCGAATGACCACCGAGGGCGAAGAAATCATCCTCACGCCCTACCCGATCCACATCCAGCAGCTCCTGCCAGATGCTTGCGAGCTGGCTTTCCAGTCCGGGGCGTGGCGCCTGGTAATCGCGCTGAACGCGCTGCGGTTCCGGCAGCGCCTTGCGCTCCAGCTTGCCATTGGGCGACAGCGGCAGACGTTCGAGCGGGACGAAGTAGCTCGGCAGCATGAACTCGGGCAGGCGCTGTTTCAGCCGCGCCCGCAGCTCGACCTCGTCGTAATCGCTGCCGACCACATAGGCAACCAGTTGCTGGTCGCGCACCAGCACCACCGCCTCACGCAGCGCAGGATGTTCCAGCAGTGCTGCCTCGATCTCGCCCAGTTCGATACGCAGGCCGCGCAACTTCACCTGATGGTCGATGCGGCCCAGGTATTCCAGCACGCCCTCTTCGGTCCAGCGCGCCAGGTCGCCGCTGCGGTACAGACGCTGACCATCGCCGAAGGGGCTGGCGACGAAGCGTTCGGCGGTCAGCCCCGGACGACGGTGATAACCGCGGGCCAGGCCGACGCCACCGATATACAGCTCGCCAGCCACGCCAATCGGTTGCGGGTTGAGGCGTTCGTCGAGGATATGGATCTGCAGGTTGGCGATTGGTCGGCCAATCGGCACGCTGCGCCGCTCCTGGCCGCTGCAGCGCCAGTGGGTGACGTCGATGGCCGCTTCGGTCGGGCCATAAAGGTTGTACAGTTCGGCCTGCGGCAAGAGTTGCCGCGTGCTGCTGGCCAGTTCCGCCGGCAGCGCTTCACCGCTGCAGACGATGCGGCGCAGGCTTTCGCAGCCGTGCAAGTCACCATGACCGATGAAGGCCGCCAGCATCGAGGGCACGAAGTGCAAAGTGCTGATGCTCTCGCGCCCGATAAGCTCGACCAGTTTGGCGGGATCGCGGTGATCGCCCGGCTGCGCCATCACTAGGCGCGCACCCGTGATCAGCGGCCAGAAGAATTCCCACACCGACACATCGAAACTGAACGGGGTTTTCTGCAGCACCCGATCGTCAGCCGTCAGGTTGTAGGCCTGCTGCATCCAGGCCAGGCGGTTGTACAGCGCCGCATGGCTGTTGCCGGCCCCTTTGGGCTTGCCGGTGGAACCGGAGGTGTAGATCAGGTAGGCCAGCTGCTCGGGGTGAATCGCTACGTCGGGCGAGGTATGCGGCTCGCCGCTCACATCCAGATGATCGAGATTGAGCACCTGCACGCCGCCCACCTGCGGCAGGCTGTCGATCACCGCGTCGTGGCTCAGCAGCAGGCTGACACCGGCATCCTCGAGCATGTAGCGCAGGCGTTCGGCCGGGTATTCCGGGTCCATCGGCACGTAGGCGCCGCCGGCCTTGAGGATGGCGTACAGCGCTACCACCATCTCCACCGAACGCAGCGCCGCCACGCCCACCAGGCTGTCGCGAGTCACGCCAAACTTTTGCAGATGGTGGGCCAACTGGTTGGCACGCAGGTCCAGCTCGGCATAACTCAGCCGCTGCTCGCCGCACACCAGGGCGATGGTCTCGGGCTGCGCCTGCACACGGCGTTCGAACTGACGGTGCACCGCCTCGACCACGCCGTAATCGACGCGGGTGGCGTTGAAGCTGGTCAGGGCCAGACGATCCTGATCATCGTCCAGGCGATGCTCGCCAATGGCCAGTTGCGGCTGTTCCAGCAGTTGCTCCAGCAGGCGGATAAAGCGCTGGTGAAGGCGCTCCACCGTCGCTGCCTCGAACAGGTCCAGGGCGTAGTTCCAGTTGCCGCTGAACTGACCGTAGCGATCTTCCTGGGTGTTGAGCGCCAGGTCGAACTGGCTGCCGCCATCGGCCAGGGTCAGCACCTCGGCGTGCAGATCCTGCAACTGCCCCAGCGCCTCGTGGCGCACCTGCTGATGGTCATAGGCCACCTGGAACAGCGGGTTGTGGCTGAGGCTGCGCTCGGGCTGCAACGCCTCGACCAGTTGCTCGAAGGGCAGCTCCTGGTGCGCCTGAGCCTCCAGGCTGGTGCGCCTGATCTGCTCGACCAGCGCCGTGAAGCTCTGCTGCGGAGCAACCTCGCTGCGCAGCACCTGGCTGTTGACGAACAGGCCGATCAGCCCTTCGACCTCGGCGCGCGTACGCCCGGCGATGGGCACGCCGACGCGCAAATCGCGCTGCCCGCTCAGGCGATGCAGCAACACCTTGTAGGCGCCCAGCAACACCATGAAGGGCGTCGCGTTCTGCGCCTGGGCCAAGTCGCGCAGGCGCTCGCCCAGGGCTGCGCCGAGACGGAAATGCACCCGTCCACCGCGAAAGCTTTGCCGCGCCGGTCGCGGATGGTCGCAAGGCAGCTCCAGCAGCGGCTGCTCGTCGCCCAGCTGCTCGCGCCAGTAGGCCAGTTGCCGTGCGCCTTCACCGCCTGCCAGCCACTCACGCTGCCAGGCCGCGTAATCGGCGTACTGCACGGTCAGCGCCGGCAGTACAGCCGCCACGCCAGCGCGGGCGGCGTTGTACAGGGCGGCGAATTCGGCGAGCAGAATTTGCACGGACCAGCCATCGGACAGCAGGTGATGCAAACACAACAGCAGGCGCTGCTCACCCGGCTCCAGGGTCACCAGGGCGACACGCCAGGGCGGCGACTGCTGCAGCTCGAAAGGCTTTTCCATAAATGCCCGCGCCAGGGCCTGGAAGGCGTGCTCGCCCCTGGCCTGGAGCATCTCCAGATTCACCAACGCCTGCGGCTGTATGCATTGCAGCGGCTGGCCGTCGGCGTCCTGAGTGAAGGTGGTACGCAGAATCCAGTGACGCTCGGCCAGGGCTTCGAAGGCCTGCTGCAGCGCCTGCCGGTCCACCTCACCACGCAGACGCAGCACGCCCGGCAGGTGGTAGGCACTGCTGCTCGGCTCCAGTTGCTGGAGGAACCACAGGCGCTGCTGAGCGAAAGACTGTGGCACCTGCGCCCGCTCGCCCCTGGCCTGCAGAGGCAGGTCGACGGCCTGAGCAGCCTGTTCCAGCTGCCTGGCCAGATCGCTGAGCAGCGGCGCCTCGAACACGGCGCGTAGCGGCAGATCCAGCCCGTGCGCATGGCGCAGGCGGGAGATCAGTTGCGTCGCCAGCAGCGAGTGGCCGCCCAGCTCGAAGAAGTGATCGTCACGGCCGATGCGCGGCTGCGCCAGCAGCTCGCTCCACAGCTCGGCCAGCAGCCGTTCCTGCTCGGTGCGCGGCGCCTGGTACTCGCCCGCTTCCACCTGTGGCTCCGGCAGACTCTGCCGATCCAGCTTGCCGTTGGGCAGCAGCGGCAGTCGCTCCAGCGCCAGGATATGGCTCGGCACCATATGCGCAGGCAGGCGCTGCTTGAGCTGCGCTTTCAACTCACTCTCGCTCAGACCCTGGCCGCTGACGTAACCCACCAGACGCTTGCCTGCGGCGCTGTCCTTGACCACCACCAGCGCTTCGCCCACGCCGGCGCAGGCTTTCAGCGCCGCCTCGACTTCGCCGATCTCGATACGGAAGCCGCGCAGCTTGATCTGCTGATCCAGCCGGCCCAGGTATTCCAACTGGCCATCAGCGCCGAGCCGTACACGGTCGCCGGTGCGGTACAGGCGCTCACCGGGGCGGTACGGATTGGGCACGAAGCGCTCGGCGGTGGCGCCCGGTCGATCCAGATAACCACGCGCCAACAATCCGCCCAGATACAGCTCGCCAGCCACGCCGACCGGCAACAGGTTGAGGTCGGCATCCAGCACGTAACCCTGGCGCGCGCCGACGCGATCACCAATCGGTGCGTAGGCCGTGGTGAAGTCGGCCGTGGCCGCCGGCACTCGCCACAGGGTCGGGGTGACCACGGTTTCGGTCGGCCCGTAGCCGTTGATGATCCATTGCGGCTGCAGGCTGCGAATCACCTGCTGCAACAGCTCGCGGCTGAAGGCTTCACCGGCGAAGCAGTAGGTTTTCACCCCGGGCGCTTTGCCGCATTGCTCGGCCCATTCGGCCAACTGGCGCAGGTAGCTCGGCGGCAAGGCCACCACGCTGATGCCTTCTGCGATCAGGCAATCGTAGGTCTGCTGCACGCTCCACAGCTGCTGGTCGCGGATCACCACCCGCGCGCCATGGCTCAGTGGCGTCAGCCAGCGCTCGTGGGCGCCGTCGAAACTGACCGAAAGGAAGTGCAGCTCGCGATCCTCGGCGGTCAGTTCGTAACGCTCGCCAATGGCCTGGCAATGCAGGGCAATGGCACCATGAGCCACCGCAACGCCCTTGGGCTTGCCGGTGGAGCCGGAGGTGTAGATCAGATAGGCCAGTTGCTCGGGGTGGATATCCACCTCGGGCGCCTCAAGCGGCTGATCATTCAGTGGCAGATGATCGAGGTCGAGCACCTCGATACCTGCCACTTCGGGCAGGCGCGGCAAGGCCGCCTGGTGGCTCAGCAGCAGTTTTACTCCGGCGTCTTCGAGCATGTAGCGCAGGCGCTCTTCGGGGTAATCCGGGTCCAGCGGCACATAGGCACCGCCGGCCTTGAGCACCGCCAGCAGGGCAACGAACAGCTCGATGCCACGTTCCAGCGCTACACCGACGCGCACCTCGGCGCCGACGCCACGGGCGATCAACTGATGGGCCAGACGATTGGCGCGGGCTTCCAGCTCGGCGAAGCTCAGGCGCTGCTGGCCATGCACCAGGGCAATGGCCGTCGGGCGCAGGCGCGCCTGCTCGGCGATACTCTGTGGCAATAGCTGAGGGGTATCGGGAGCTGGAGAAGCATCATTCCAGTCCTCGACCTCGGCCACCTCGCTTTCATCCAGCAAGGGCAGTTCGCCGATGCAGCACTGCGCATCGGCGCACAGGGCTTGCAGCAGTCGCTCGAACTGGCGACTCATGCCGGCGATCTGCCGGTCGCTGAAATGCGCGCGCTGATAGTGCCAGTGCACCTGCAGCTCGTTGCCAGCCATCACCGCCAGGCTCAGCGGGTAATGGGTCTGCTCGTGCGCCTGCAGATTGGTAAAGCGCAGGCCATCGCCCTGCCCCTGCAGCACCTGATCCACCGGGTAGTTCTCGAACACCAGCAGGGTATCGAACAGCTCGCGCCCGGCGTGGCCGGCCAGTTGTTGCAGGCGGAACAGCGGCACCTGCTCGTGCTCGCGCAACGTCAGGTTGTGCGCCTGCAACGCATCGAGCCAGTCGCCGACAGGCCCCTGAGGCTGCGGCGCCTGCACCACCGGCAGGGTATTGATGAACAGGCCAAGCATGTGTTCGATGCCCGCCACACTCGCCGGCCGCCCCGCTACGGTGGCACCGAAGGCCACCTGGCGGCGCCCGCAATAACGCTGCAGAAGCAGCGTCCAGGTCGCCTGGATCAGGGTATTGAGGGTGATGCGTCGAGCCCTGGCAAAGGCTTCGAGTTCAGCACGCGGCAGGTTCAGGATATGCACGCCGCTGCCGCTTGCAGAGAACTCGCTGCGCAGACTGCCAGTCAGTAACGTCGGCTCATCGAAGCCCTGCAGCTGCTCACGCCAGAACGCCTCGCTGACAGCGAGATCCTGGCGTTGCAGCCAGGCCAGGTAATCCGGGTAATGCCCGACCTCGTGCGCGCCGCCCTCGCCGCGTGTGTCCTGCAGTACCTGCGCCAGCAGCGCGGCACTGCTCCAGCCGTCGAGCAGGATATGGTGCAGGGTCCAGATCAGTTGATGACGCCCTTCCCCCAGGCGTACCAGCGCCAGGCGCATCAGCGGCGGCCGCGTCAGGTCGAATGGCGTCTCGCGCTCATCGCGCAGCAGTGCCTGAAGATCGAGGTCGCTTCCCTCCAGTTCGCGAATCATCAGATGCGTCTCGCGCTGCACCAGCTGCACCGCCTGTTGATCGGCGCCCAGGCGCAGGAAGGCTGCGCGCAGCAACGGATGGCGCTGCAGCGCAGCCGCCCAGGCCGCCTTGAAACGCGCCACCGGCAAGCCCTCGACCTCCAGGCTGAGCTGATTGACGTAGGCACCATCGGCCACCTGCAGTTCGCTGTGGAACAACAGGCCCTGCTGCATCGGTGTCAGCGGATAGATGTCTTCGATCTGCCGGGCCGGTAGCGGCAGGCTGTCGAGATCGGCCTGGCTGAGCGGCACGAAGGGGAAATCGCTGGGGGTGACAGCAGCCTGCGTGCGGCAGTGCTGCACCAGCTCGACGAGCGCGCAGTGGTACGCCTCGAGCAGCGCGATGATGCGCTCGCGCTCGAAGCGCTCATGGCTGAAGGTGCAGGTGAACTGCAGGCAGCCGCCCGTGACGCGACCGTCCAGAGCAAGGGCACAGGCCAGCGGTGCGCTGGCGTCGCGTTGCGCGCCGGACGCTTCCTCGGCCAGATCGAACAACTGCCCGCTGGTCTGCAGGCGGCCCAGGTAGTTGAACAGCAGCGCGTCGTCCAGCGCCGGCAGGTCCTCGCCCTGCAGGTATTTCAGCAGGCCGTAACCGATGCCGCCGCGCGGCACCCGGCGCAGGTTCTCCTTGGTGCCCTTGAGGGTCGCATCCCAGTCGTCACCGGCCTGCAGCAACAGCGGGTAGAGGCTGGTGAACCAGCCCAGGGTCTGGCTCAGGTCGAGCTCCTCGAACAGCGCTTCGCGGCCATGGCCTTCGAGGGCGATCAGGGTTTGCGCCTGCCCGTTCCAGTCACGCAGGGCATGGGCCAGTGCACTGAGCAGCAGGTCGTTGATCTGCGTGCGGTACGCCGCCGGAGCCTGTGTCAGCAGCGCCTCGGTGGTGGTGGGGTCGAGCTGCACCTCCAACCGTTCAGCGCAGGCCGTCAGGTTGCGCCCTTGCGGGTGGTCGCAGGGCAGCCCGCGATCAGCCGGCAGCGCCTGCCAGTAAGCACGTTCGGCGGCCACTTCGGGGCTGGACGCATAGGCCGCCAGGCGCTCGCTCCAGCTCTGCCAGGCACTACTCTTGCGCCCCAGATCGGCAGCGGCGCCCACGCCCAGCTGCGCATAGGCACGCTGCAGGTCATCGAGCAGGATGCGCCAGGAAACGCCATCGATCACCAGGTGGTGGACCACCAGCAACAGGCGCTCGCCGCCTTCGTGCAACTGCACCAGCACGGCGCGTAGCAGCGGGCCATGGCTCAGATCGAGGCTGGCCTGCACCTCGTCGCACAGCGCGCTCAGCTCGGCCAGGCTGCAGCGCTCGACGCGCAGTTCGAGCGTTTCGGCCTCGGCCGCATAGCGCTGGCGCCAGCTGTCGCCTTGCTGCTGAAAACGCAGGCGCAAGGCGTCGTGTTGCTCCAGCACGGCCTGCAGGGCAGCGTGGAGGCGCTGCGGCTGCAGCGGCTCGCGTGCACTGAGCAGCACCGACTGGTTCCAGTGCTGACGATTGTTCATCGGCTGGGCGAAGAACCAGTGTTGGATCGGCGTCAGCGGGATGTCGCGCTGACTGTCGATGATGCAGCCCGACGTCTCGGCGCTGCGGGTTGCGACCTGGGCCAGCTCGGCAATGCTCTGACGCTCGAACAGCTGCCGTGGCGTCAGCTCGATGCCCTGACGGCGGGCACGGGCAATGATCTGCAGGCTGAGAATGGAATCGCCACCCAGCTCGAAGAAGTTGTCGTCGCGCCCTACTCGTTCTACACCCAGCAGCTCCTGCCAGATGCTTGCGAGCTGGCTTTCCAGGCTGGAGCGCGGCGCCTGGTAGTCACGCTGAACGCGCTGCGGCTCCGGCAACGCCTTGCGCTCCAGTTTGCCATTGGGCGACAGCGGCAGGCACTCGAGCTGCATTACATGGCTCGGCAGCATGAACTCGGGCAGGCGCTGTTTCAGACGCGCCCGTAGCTCGACTTCGTCGTAATCGCCACCGACCACATAGGCCACCAGCTGTTGATCGCGCACCAGCACCACCGCCTCACGCAGCGCCGGATGTTCCAGCAGCGCCGCTTCGATCTCGCCCAGTTCGATACGCAGGCCGCGCAGCTTCACCTGATGGTCGATACGGCCGAGGTATTCCAGCACGCCCTCTTCGGTCCAGCGCGCCAGATCACCACTGCGATATAGGCGCTGGCAATCGCCGAAGGGGCTGGCGACGAAACGCTCGGCGGTCAGTCCCGGACGACGGTGGTAACCCCGTGCCAGGCCGATGCCGCCGATATACAGCTCCCCCGCCACGCCGATTGGCTGCGGGTTGAGGCGTTCGTCGAGGATATGGATCTGCAGGTTGGCGATTGGTCGACCAATCGGCACGCTGCGCCGTTCCTGGCCGCTGCAGCGCCAGTGGGTCACGTCGATGGCCGCCTCGGTCGGGCCATACAGGTTGTACAGCTCGGCCTGCGGCAGCAGTTGCCGCGTGCTGCTGGCCAGCTCTGCCGGCAGCGCTTCGCCGCTGCAGACGATACGTCGCAGGCTCTCGCAGCCGTGCAAGTCACCATGGCCGACAAAGGCCGCCAGCATCGAAGGCACGAAGTGCAAGGTGCTGATGCTCTCGCGCGCGATCAGCTCGACCAGCTTGGCCGGGTCGCGGTGATCGCCCGGCTGCGCCACCACCAGACGCGCGCCCGTGATCAGCGGCCAGAAGAATTCCCACACCGACACGTCGAAACTGAACGGGGTCTTCTGCAGCACCCGATCATCCGCCGTGAGCTGGTAAGCCTCCTGCATCCAGGCCAGGCGGTTGTACAGCGCCGCATGGCTGTTGCCGGCCCCTTTGGGCTTGCCGGTGGAGCCGGAGGTGTAGATCAGGTAGGCCAGTTGCTCGGGGTGAATCGCTACCTCGGGCGCGGTCTGCGGCTCTTGAGAAAGATCCAGATGATTGAGGTTGAGCACCTGCACGCTGCTCACCTGCGGCAGGCTGTCGATCACCGCATCGTGGCTCAGCAGCAGGCTGACGCCAGAGTCTTCGAGCATGTAGCGCAGACGCTCGGCCGGATATTCCGGGTCCATCGGCACGTAGGCGCTGCCCGCCTTGAGGATGGCGTACAGCGCCACCACCATCTCCACCGAACGCAGCGCCGCCACGCCCACCAGGCTGTCGCGAGTTACGCCAAGCTTTTGCAAATGGTGGGCCAGTTGGTTGGCGCGCAGGTCCAGCTCGGCGTAGCTCAGACGCTGGTCGCCGAACACCAGGGCGATGGCCTGCGGCTGCACCTGTACGCGACGTTCGAACTGACGATGCACCGGCTCCACCGCACCGTAATCCACGCGAGTGGCGTTGAAGCTGGTCAGGGCCAGGCGATCCTGATCATCGTCCAGGCGGTGCTCGCCGATGGCCAGTTGCGGCTGTTCCAGCAATTGCTCCAGCAGGCGAATGAAACGCTGATGCAGACGCTCCACCGTGGCTGTTTCGAACAGATCCAGGGCGTAGTTCCAGTTGCCGGCCAGCTCCTCACCCGGGCCTTCCCAGGTGTGCAGGGCCAGGTCGAACTGCGCGCTGCCGCTGTCCAGGCCGATCAGCTCGGCACGCAGGCCGGACGTCAGTTGCAGGCTGTCCTGCGGGCGCTGCTGGTGGTTGTACAGCACCTGGAACAGCGGGTTGTGGCTGAGACTGCGCTCGGGCTGCAACGCCTCGACCAGTTGCTCGAAGGGCAGCGCCTGATTCGCCTGGGCACCCTGCGCCGTGCGCAGCACCTGCGCCAGCAGTTGCTCGAAACTCTGCTCACCGCTCAGCTCGCTGCGCAGCACCTGGGTATTGACGAAGAAGCCGATCAGCCCCTGGCTTTCGCTCTGCATACGCCCGGCAATGGGCACGCCGACACGCAGGTCGCGCTGGCCGCTCAGGCGGTGCAGCAACACCTTGTAGGCCGCCAACAGCACGGTGAACGGCGTGCAGCCCTGTTGCCGCGCCAGCTCGCGCACGCGGGCGGCAAGCGCGGGCTCCACGCGAAAGGCCAGACGCGCGCCACGAAAGCTCTGCTGCGCCGGGCGCGAATGATCGCAAGGCAGCTCCAGCAACGGCTGCTCGTCGCCCAGTTGCTCACGCCAGTAGGCCAGCTGCCGCTCGCCTTCGCCGGCATCCAGGCAGGCGCGCTGCCACAGGGCGTGGTCGGCGTAGCTCAGCGGCAGCTCGGCGAGTGCGGCAGGCTCGCCCTGCACGCGCACGCGATAGAACTGCGCCAGCTCGGTCAACAACAGCTGGATCGACCAGCCGTCGGCGATGATGTGGTGCAGACAGACCAGCAGCACATGCCGCTGCTCGTCCTGGCGCAGCAGGCCGATGCGCCACAGCGGCGCCTGTTCGAGGTCGAACGGGCGCTGGGCGAACTCACGCGTCAGGGCGGCAAAGTCATCGCCCTGCAGCGGTTCCAGGGTCAGTGCCGGCGCCGCGTCGACGCACTGGCGCGGGTTGCCGTCGGCATCGGCGAAGAAGCGCGTGCGCAGGCTCGCATGACGTTGCGCCAGATCGCTGAAGGCGCCCAGCAAGGCAGCCTCGTCCAATGGCCCCTGCAACTGCAGGGCGCCCGGCAGGTGATAGGCGCTGTTGCCCGGCTGCAGCTGTTCGAGGAACCACAGGCGCTGCTGCGCGTAGGACAGCACACTGCCCTCGGCATCGGCCGCTCCCGGCGGAATCGGCAGTGCCGAGGCGTCGAGCCCCTGCTCGCGCAGCTTGTCGAGGAAGGCGCGGCGCTGCTGCGGCCCCAGGCCGAGAAAGCGACGCGACAGCAGCAGGGCTTTGTCATGCAACAGATTCACTGAATTTCCTCCAGAGCGCTCATCAGGTCGTCGAGCGCGTCCAGGCGTTCATCGTTGAGGGCCTGGCTTTCCAGGCTGCAGATCAGGCTGGCCATGCTGGCCACGGTGGTGGCCTCGAAGGCCTGCGCCAGCGGCACCGTAACGCCGCGCGTTTCGCGGATAAGGGCCAGCAGGCGGGTGGCCAGCAGCGAGTGGCCGCCGAGTTCGAAGAAGTGGTCGTGACGGCCGACCTGCTCCACCTTGAGCAGGTCGCGCCAGAGCTGCGCCAGATGCTGTTCCAGCTCGCCCTGTGGCGCCTCGACGCTGCGCACCTGCGCCTGTGGCGCCGGCAGTGCGCGGCGATCCAGCTTGCCGTTGGCGTTGAGCGGCAGGCGCGGCAACAGGATGATCTGCGCCGGTACCATGAAGGCTGGCAACTGCGCAGCCAGGGCCTCGCGCAGCGCCTGCACCTCGACCTGCTGGCCGGCCTCGGCCACGCCATAGGCGATCAGCTGCGTACCGGCTGCCCCTTCGTGGGCAACCACCACGGCCTGGCGCAAGGGCGCGCTGGCCAGCAGGCAGGCTTCGATCTCGCCCAGCTCGATGCGTTGGCCACGGATCTTCACCTGGAAGTCCACCCGGCCGACGTATTCGAGCTGTCCCTCGGCATTCCAGCGCGCCAGGTCGCCACTGCGGTACAGGCGCTCGCCCGGTGCGCCGAAAGGGTCGGGCACGAAGCGTTCGGCCGTCAGCCCCGGGCGCGCGGCATAGCCACGGCCCACACCGGTGCCACCGATATACAGCTCGCCGACCACACCGCTGGGCAACAACTCGAGGTCGCCGCTCAGCACGTACAGACCGTTGTTGTCGGTCGGCTGGCCAATGGCGATGGGCTGTCGCCGTGGCGGCGCCGCATCCAGGCGGTACAGCGCCACGTCATCGGCGCATTCGGCCGGACCGTAGGCGTTGATCATCGGCACCTGCGGGTAGCGGGCGAACCAGCGCGTGGCCAGCTCATGACTCAGCGCCTCGCCGGTGGGCAACAGCCAGCGCAGTGCCGGCAGCGCCACGGCCGACGCTTCGAGCATGCCGTCGATCACCGCCGGCACCGCCTCCAGCACGCTCACCCCGGTATCAGCGACGCACGCGAGCAGGGCCTGCGGATCGTGGGTGATGGCATCGGGGATGATCTCCAGCGCACCACCGAACAGCGGCGCGGTGAGCAGTTGCCAGACCGAGATATCGAAGCCGGTGGCAGCGGTCTGGGCGATCACGTCCGCTTCACCGAGTTGCAGGTAAGGCACCTTGGCCAACTGGTTGTTGAGCATGCCGCGCTGGTTGACCATCACCCCTTTTGGCTCGCCGGTGGAACCGGAGGTGTAGATCAGGTAAGCCAGGTGCTCGGGGCCGGCGTAGCGCCCGGGATTGTCACGGCGGCCGTGCTCCAGCATGTCTTCATAGACCAGCACGCGCGGCGGCTGCGGCAGTTCGGCGAGCATCGCCTGAACGTGCGCCAGCTGCTCGCGCAGTGTAATCAGCACCGGCGCAGCGCTGCTGGCCAGCATGCGCGCGCTGCGCGCCGGCGGATGACGCTCGTCCAGCGCCAGGTAGGCAGCACCGGCCTTGAAGGCGCCGATGATCAGGCTCAGCAGTGGCAGACCACGGGGCGCAAACAGCGCCACCACGTCATCGAACTGCACACCGCATTCGATCAGGCCATGACCGATACGGTTGGCCCGCTCGTTGAGTTCGAAATAAGACAGCGTCTGCCCCTGGCAGCGGGCGACGGTACGGGCGCCCTGCTGCTCGACCTGCGCCTCGAAACGCGCCAGGTAGCTCTGCGCATACCATTGCGGCTGACTCTGGCCCTGGCCGAGCTGGCACAGGGCTTCGCGCTCGCTGTCATCGAGCAGGCGCAGCTCGCTCAAGGGACGCTGCGGCGCCTCGCTCAGCTGCAGCAGCAGACGACGGAAATGCTCGACCACTACCTGCATGTCGGCCACGGCGAACTGCTGGGTATCGAAGCTCAGTTGCAGCGTCAGACTGGCCCCCGGCAGCAGCACCACGGTCAACGGATAGTTGGTGTGGGTGCGATTGGCCAGCGGCGTGATGCGGTAGGTGTCGACGGCCTCCTGCACCTCGCCACCGAGCGGCACGTTCTCGAACACGAACAGGCTGTCGAACAGCGGCTGGCCGCGCGGGGTGTCGGCGAGGTTCTGCACCTCGGCCAGGGACAACTGCTCATGCTGACGCATGCCGGCATTCTGCGCCTGCAGCGCTTGCAGCAATTGCAGCCCGGTCGCGCCCGCGCCCGGCACTCGGACGCGCAGCGGCAGGGTATTGATGAACAGCCCCAGCGCCTCTTCGATGCCCTCAAGCTCGGTGGGGCGCCCCGCCACAGTGACGCCGAAGAGCACGTCGTCGCGCCCGCTGTAGCGCATCAGCAGCAGCGCCCAGGCCGCCTGGACGAAGGTGTTGACGGTCAGCTGATGACGCCGCGCCTGCTCGGCCAGGGCGCGGGTCTGCTCGGCATCGAGCGCGAGGCTGACGTCATGCATGCCCGCCTCGCCCTGCTGGCGGCGATAAGGCAGTGGCGTGACCGTGTCGAAGCCGGCCAGCTCGTCGCGCCAGTAGCGGCGACTGGCCGCCTCGTCCTGGCGTGCGAGCCAGGCGATGAAGTCGCGATAGGGTCGCGCCGGCGGCAGTTGCAGGCTGCGCCCAAGCAGCCGAGCGCGGTACTGGGCGAAGAACTCGGCCAGCATCAGGCCGCGGCACCAGGCGTCGATCAGGACATGGTGATGGCTCTGCACGATGCGCCAATCGGCGTCGGCGAACTTCACCAGGCGCAGGCGCAGCAAAGGCGCCTGGGTGAAATCGAAGCCGTGCTGACGCTCCTCGCGCAGAATCGCCTGCAACCTGGCCTCGGCTTCATCGCGCGGCAGCTCGCTGAAGTCGAGGAACTGCACGGGCGAAGGCACCTGGCGCAGCACCAGCTGATGCGGCGTCCCTTCGAGGTTGCAGAAGGCCGTGCGCAACGCCGGGTGACGATGCACCACCTGCTGCCAGGCATGGGTAAAGGCCTCCACATCCAGCGCACTGGCCACGGCGTACTGATCCTGCATCAGGTAGATGCCACTGCCCTGCTCCAGCTGGCTGTGCAGGAGGATGCCCTGCTGCATCGGCGCCAGCGGGAACAGATCCTCGATCTGCTGCGGCGCATAAGGCAAGGCGTCGAGTTGCGCCTGGCCGAGCGTTGCCAGAGGGAAATCGGAAGGTGTCAGGCCACCGGCTCCGGGCGCGCAGCAATGCTCGATCAACTGCCGCAGCGCCTGCTCGTACAGATCCAGCAGCCGCTCGACTGTGCTCGTCTCGAAGCGCGCGCGGCTGTAGGTCAGCATCAGTTGCAGGCGACCGCCACGCACCTGGCCGTCGATGGCCAGGGCATTGGCCAGCGGGCCGCTGCCGTCGCGTGGCGCGCCGCTCGCTTCGTCAGCCAGACGCCAGCGTGCACCGGCCTGGTCATAACGGCCCAGGTAGTTGAAGGTCAGCCCCTGGCCCGTCAGCTCCTCCAGCGGAGCCTTGGCCAGGTACTTGAGCACGCCGTAGCCGATGCCCTTGTCCGGCACCTGACGCAGCCCTTCCTTGACCTGCTTGAGGGTCGTACCCAGGTCATCGCCGGCCTGCAGCGCCACGGGGTACAGACTGGTGAACCAGCCCAGCGTGCGGCTCAGGTCGAGCTGATCGCCTTCGCGGCCATGGCCCTCCAGGCTGATCACCGTACGCCGGCGCCCACTCCACTGCCACAAGGCCTGGGCCAGCGCCGCCAGCAGCACGTCGTTGATCTGCGTGCGGTAGGCCGCCGGCACTTCGCCAAGCAGGCGCGCAGTGGTGGCAGCATCGAGCTGCAGCTGCAATTGGCCGGCATCGGCGACCTTGGCGCTGCCTTCGGGCCGTTCGCAGGGCAGGCAGGCTTCGGCGGCGCTGAAACCCTGCCAGTACGCCAGCTGCGTCGCCAGCTGCGGGCTGCTGGCCAAAGTCTGCAGATGCGCCGACCATTGCTGGAAGCTGGTCGCAACGGCGGCGAGGCTGATCGACTGCCCGGCCAGTCGCTGCGCGTAGGCCTGCTGCAGATCCTCGAGCAGCACACGCCAGGACACGCCATCGACCGCCAGGTGGTGAATGACCAATAACAGACGATTACGCCCGCCCGGCAACTGCGCCAGTACCGCGCGCAGCATTGGCCCGCGCTCGATATCGAGGCTGCGCTGGGCTTCGTCGCACAGCGCCGGCAGGTCTTCGTTGGCGGCCACCTGGCATACCCACAAAAGCTCCTGCGTCGGCTGCACGTCACGATAGCGCTGCTGCCAGTTGCCCTGCGCATCGCGCTGGAAACTCAGGCGCAGGCTGGCGTGATGACGCACCACGGCCTGCAGCGCCTGCTCCAGTGCACGGGCGTCGAGCGGCTCGTCCGCTGCCAGTAGCAGGGACTGGTTCCAGTGGCCGATGCGCGCCGGAGGCTGGGCGAAGAAGCGCGCCTGGATCGGCGTCAGGGCAAAGGCGTGCGTCACCTCCGTGCTGGCACTTGCGGGCGCTGCCAGCGTCTCTGCCACGACGGCGACCTGCGCCAGTTCGGCGATGCTCTGCTTCTCGAACAGCTGCTTGGGCGTCAGGCGAATGCCCTGGCGGCGCGCACGGGCAATGATCTGCAGGCTGAGGATGGAGTCGCCGCCAAGGGCGAAGAAGTTGTCGTGACGGCCGACGCGCTCGACCTTCAGCACCTGCTGCCAGAGCGCCGCCAGTTGCGTCTCGACGCCCTCGTGCGGCGCCTCGAAGCCCTGCTCTGCCGCTTGCGGCTGCGGCAGCGCGTGACGGTCGAGCTTGCCATTGGCGGTCAACGGGAAGCGTTCGAGCAGCAGCACATGGCTCGGCAGCATGTAGTCCGGCAGGCGCTCGGCCAGTTGCGCCTGCACCTGCGCGAGGTCGAGAGAAGACTCCTGCGCGACCACGTAGGCAAGCAACTGGCCACGTTCGTCCAGTTGCACATGGGCATCGGCGACGCCCGCCAGGCCGCGCAGCTGCGCCACGATCTCGCCAAGAGCGACACGGTAGCCGCGCACCTTGACCTGGTCGTCACCACGCCCGAGAAATTCGATACGCCCGTCGGCCAACAGGCGCGCACGGTCGCCGGTGCGATACAGACGCTCACCCTTGGCGAAGGGATCGGGCAGAAAGCTCACCGCCGTCAGCCCCGGACGATCGAGATAGCCGCGCGCCAGGCCAGGCCCGCCCAGGTACAGCTCGCCAACCGCACCTTGCGGCAGCGGCGTCAGGGCCGCGTCCAGTACCAGGGCGCGGACGTTGGGCAAAGGCCGGCCAATCGGCACCACGCCGCTCAACGCTGCCAGCTCGGCGTCCGTGACCTCGTGAGTCAGCACACCGACCGTGGTCTCACTGGGGCCGTAGTGGTTGATCACCCGGCACTGCGGGCGCAGGCGCTTGACCTCCTTCACCAGCTCGGCCGGCAGCGCTTCGCCGCCAAAGATCAGGGCATGCGCAGGTATCGCACGATCACCTGTGCCGGCCTGCAGCAGGCCAGCCAGGTGAGTCGGCACGATCTTGAGGATGCCGACCTGCTGCGTGCTCAGGTAGTCCGCCAGGCTATCGGCATCGGCCACGGTTTCCGCGCTCAGCAGGTGCAGGGTACGCCCGGACAACAGCGCGCCGAACAGAACGGTATGGCCCAGGTCGGCCGCAACGGTGGACACCATCGCCATGCTCGCCTCGGGCGCCAGTGCCAGTTGTTCCAGCAGGCCCTGCACGTAGTCGGCCAGGGCCGCATGGCTGATCACCGCGCCCTTGGGCTGGCCGGTGGTGCCGGAGGTGTAGATCAGATAGGCCGCCTGCTGCGGGTGCACCGGCACGCTCGGCGCGGCGCTGGTCCGCTGACGCCACGGCGCATCGGCGCTGAAGTCCAATTGCGGGCCATTGAAGCCTTGCACCGACGCGGACTCACAGAGCAATACCACACAGGCACTGTCGGCTAGGACGAACGCCTGACGCTGCGCCGGCCAGGCCGGATCGAGCGGCACAAAGGCGGCGCCGACCTTGAGCACCGCCAACAGGCCGATGACAAAAGCCGGCGAACGCTGCAGGCACAGGCCGATGCGCTGCTCCGGTACCACGCCCAGGGCAAGCAGGTGCTGCGCCAGTTGATTGGACTGGGCTTCCAGCGCCGCGAAGCTGTAAGGCACACCGTCGTGCATCAATGCCACGGCCTCGCCGTGCACCTGCGGCTGCCACAGACCGAGCACCGCCGCAGCGGCGAACTTGCGCTCGACGCCCGCGACCTGCGCAGGCTGTGCCGCGAGTTGCAGGTTGGCCAGCGGCGCTTGTGGCTGCGCCAGCAATTGCTCCAGCAGATGTTCGAAATCGGCGGCGAAACCAGCGATGCGCGGTGCTTCGAACAGATCCTGCGCATAGGTGAAGGCGGCCTCGATGCCCTCGGGCAGGTCGGTGATATCCAGCCCCAGATCGAAGTGCGCAGCCTGCTCGTCCAGCTGACTCGCGCTGAGGGTCACGCCAGGCAGCGCCAGATCCTGAGCCAGGGCGAACTGCTGGGTGAACTTCACCTGAAACAGCGGGTTGTGGCTCAGGCTGCGCTGCGGCGCCAGCGCATCGACCAGCTGCTCGAACGGCAGCAACTGGTGATCCTGCGCGCCGAGGGCCGCCGCCCGCACCTGTGCCACGACATCGGCGAAGCGGTGCTCGCCGCCGAACTCGCTGCGCAGCACCTGGGTGTTGACGAAGAAGCCGATCAGCGCCTCGGTTTCCCGGCACACGCGCCCGGCACTGGGCACGCCGACGCGGATATCGCGCTGGCCGCTGTAACGCTGCAGCTGCACCTTGAAGGCGGCCAGCAGCAGCATGAACAAGGTGACGCCCTGATCGGCAGCGTGCGCGCGCAGACGCTGGCTCAGCGCCTCATCGAGACGGATGGCATGGCGCGCGCCCCGATGGCTCTGCCGCGCCGGGCGCGGGTGGTCGGCGGGCAGTTGCAGCAACGGCTGCTCATCACCCAGCTGCTGCTTCCAGTAATCCAGCTGACGCGCGCCCTCGCCCGCCTGCAGCCAGCGCCGCTGCCAGATGGCGTAGTCGGCGTACTGCACCGGCAGTGCCGGCAGGTTCGGCGCCTGGCCGAGGACATGGGCGGCGTAGAGCTCGGCGAACTCGCGGATCAGTACCTGAATCGACCAGCCGTCGCAGATGATGTGGTGCATCACCAGCAGCAGACGCTGATCGTCCTCGCTCACCCGCACCAGGGCGAGATGCCACAAGGGACCTTGCTGCAGATCCAGCGGCAGGTTCATCCGTTCCTCGCGCAGGCGCGCCAGTGCCGCCTCGCCATCTGCCTCGCCACGCAGATCGAAATGCGCCAGGTCGACCGTAAAGGGCGGATCGATGCGCTGCAGCGGCACGCCGTCCTCTTCGCCAGCGGCGAAGCGCGTGCGCAGGCTCTCGTGGCGACTGACCAGATCATCGAAGCTGCGCTGCAGCGCCGCCTCGTCGAGCCGCCCCTGAAACCGCAGCTCACCGCCCAGCCGGTAGGCGCTGGCGTCACCCTGCAGACGCTCGAGAAACCACAGGCGCTGCTGCGCATAGGATTGCGCGCACTGCGCGTCACGCACCTCGGCCTGCAGGGGTGGCACCTGCCGGGCCGTGCGCGGCTGCGCCGCGACCCAGGCGCTGAAATCCCCCAGACGCGGGCGTTCGAACAGGCTGTCGGCCTGCAGCTCCAGCCCCAGCTCGGCGTTGAGACGCGCCAGCACCTGCATCACGCCCACCGAATCCCCGCCGCGTGCGAAGAAGTGATCGCCCTCCTCCAGGTCCGTGCAGTCCAATACTTCCTGCCAGGCCTGCAGCACCTGCGGCAACACGGCGCCGGCTTGCGGCGCGTGGCTCGCCACATCGGCGCCCTGCAGGCGCCCCTTGTACCACTGCGCGAAGGTGGCCAGGCTGCCGTTCTGCCAGCCGCTGCGGCAGGCCGAGCGCTGCAGCTTGCCGCTGGTGGTGCGCGGCAAGGTGCCCGGCTCGAGCAGCAGGATCAGTTGCGGCGCCAGCTGGAAGCGCTCGCCCATGCCATCGGCGATGCGCTGGCAGATCATCTCGGCGCTGATCAGCTTGCGCACGTTGCGGCTGATCTCCAGCGCCAGGCCGACACCCTCCAGCCCCTGTTCGTCGGTGATGGCGAACGCGGCGATACGCCCCTGGCGCAGCAACTCGATGTCCTGCTCCAGCGCCTGCTCGATGTCCTGCGGGTAATGGTTCTGACCATTGAGGATGATCAGATCCTTCAGACGCCCGGCGATGAACAGCTGACGCTCGCGTACCACGCCCAGATCGCCGGTGCGCAGCCAGCGCTGGCCATCACGCTCGACGAAGGCCTCGGCGGTCGCTTCGGGGTTACGCCAGTAGCCCTGGGCGATGCTCGGCCCGGCGATCCAGATCTCGCCGACCTGATCGTCCCCCAGCACCTGAAGCGTCTGCGGCTCGACGATGCGCAGCGGGTGCTCGGCATCGCTCCAGCCACAGGCCGGCAAACGGCTGTCCGCCTGGCCCGCTGTTGTGCTGGCGAACGTCTCCACCTGCGGCTCGCGCTCGGCAGCGTCGACGCACACATACAGCGTCGCTTCGGCCAGGCCATAGCTCGGCGCCAGCGCCCGGGCACTGAAACCCGCCGCCGCGAAGCGCTGACCGAAGGCCTGCAGGGTATCCAGGCGGATCGGCTCGGAACCGGAAAACGCCAGGCGCCAGCTGCTCAGATCGAGCGCCTCCAGGCTGCTTTGCGGCACACGCTCGGCGCACAGGCGATAGGCGAAATCCGGCCCGCCGGAGAAGGTACCGCCGTATTGGCTGATGGCCTGCAACCAGCGCGCCGGCCTGGCGAGGAAGAAGTTCGGCGCCATCAACGTCAGGGTGCCGCCATGCAGGATCGGCAGCAGCAGCCCGGCCATCAGCCCCATGTCGTGATACAGCGGCAGCCAGCTGACCCAGGACTCCTCGCGACTGGCGCTGAAGCCGCGGCTCATGCTGCGCTCGTTGGCCAGCAGGTTGGCGTGGCTGACCATCACGCCCTTGGGCGCACGAGTGGAACCCGAGGTGTATTGCAGGAAGGCCAGCGCATCGCTGGTGATCAGCCGTGGCTGGTAGCCGGCGCAGTCGTGGGCATCGACATCCTCGATGGCGATCATCTGCGCCTCGGGCGCGAGCAGCGGCTGCAGGTCGGCCTGGCAACGCCGGATCACCTCGCACGGCGCCAGCACCACCATGGGCTGCGCATCGAGCAGAATGCCGGTGAGGCGCTCGATGTGCATCTGCCGGTTGTTCTCCGGCGGAAAGGCCGGCACCGCGATCACGCCGGCGTACAGACACCCGAAGAAGGCGGCGGCATAATCTGCGCCGCTGGGCAGCATCAGCACGCAACGCTCGCCGGCCTGACAGCCCAGACGCTGCAGCAGGCCAGCCACGGCCAGTGCCTGCTCGCGCAGCTCGGCATAGGTCGTCAGCAGCGGCTCGCCCTGATCCGCCACGATATGCCGGATGGCCACACGGCCCGGCACGCGCTCGGCGTGATAATCCAGAATGTCGGCAAAGTGCTGCGCCTGATCCACCATCGATCTCATCTCGTCACCCGTGAAAACTCGTGCCTGCACAGCGGCCCGGCAGTGGCTGCCGACCGCTTGCGGAAGAAGGAAAACTGCGTCTGTCGATCAGCTGAGCGAAGCCGCGGCCAGACGCAGCGAATCGCGCACCTGCGTGCCGGCGGGTTCGACGAACATCGAAGCGACCAACTCCTCGGAGCGCATGGCCAGCACCGACAGCAGGGTATCGCTGAGGCCGTGGCTACCCTCGCAGCCGCCTTGCAGGAAGATCTGCGCCTGGCAGTCCGCCCGCAGCGGCAGGCGATATTGGCGGTCGACCGCATCGCCCTCGATGTAGTCGGCGAAGCCCGCCAGCAGGGTGCGGTGATAGTCGCGGCGATAGCCGGTGGCGAGGATCACCGCATCGAATCGCTCGCTATGCAGTTCGCCATCCAGGGCGTGGCGTAGCCTCAGCTCCACACCACTGTCATCGGCGGCCACGGTTATGACTTCGCGATGGGTGAGCAAGCGGTGAGGATGCTGACCGCGCACCTTCTGCTGATAGAACAGGTGGTAGATCTTCTCGATCAGCTCCAGGTCGACCACCGAATAGTTGGTATTGCGGTACTCGTTGAGCATCTGTGCGCGCTGCGCGGGATCCTGGGCGAAGATGCGGTCGGTGAAGTCGGCATTGAAGATCTCGTTGACGAACGGGCTGTCGTCCGACGGCTTGAGGCTGCCGCCACGCACCAGCAGGCTGGCCTCGACCTGCGGGAAGCGGCATGCCAGGTCATGGAAGATTTCTGCGGCGCTCTGCCCGCCACCGATCACGGCGACACGGCGCGGACTAGCGCCATCGCCCAGCATGGCATCGAGCGCGCCCAGATAACGCGAGGAATGCACGATGCGCGGGTCAGTCATGCCGGTGAAGGCCGCCGGAATCTGCGCCACGCCGCCGATACCCAGCACCAGGTTGCGCGCGCGACGCCGCGTGCTCTGCCCGTCCGCACCGCGCGAAACCACCTCGACGCCGGCACAGGTGCCGGCGCTGTAGAACGGCTCGATGCTGGTCACCTCTTCGCCGTAATGCACCTGCCCGGCGAACGCATCGGCAGCCCAGCCGAGGTAGTCGTTGAACTCTTCACGGCTGGGATAGAAGGTCTTCAGGTTGATGAAATCCTCCAGGCGCCCGCATGCCTTGAGGTAGCTGATGAAGGTGAAGCGGCTGGCGGGGTTGCGCAGCGTGGCGAGATCCTTGAGGAAGGAGATCTGCATGCTCGAGCCGTCGATCAGCATGCCTTCATGCCAGCTGAAGGCAGGCTTGCGCTCGATGAAACAGACGTTGGGCTCTCGCCCGCTGCGCTGGGCGAACTCTTCGGTGGCGATGGCCAGAGCCAGGTTCGAGGGCCCGAAGCCAACCCCGATATAGTCATAAACGAGCCCCATAAATCCTCCCGATATCTGCGTGCTGAATGGGCGGTTCGCCAGCCGGAATGAACTGGAAAACATTCTCATTAACACTGACGAACGAGGGGAAGGAATGTTTAGGGCGATTGCCTGCGGAATGTGAAATCACTTCGGCAAAAACGACTGCGCCCGCATGATGCGGGCGCAGCGAGGGCAATCGGCATTCAGGAACGGGCGGCGCCACCGATCTCCAGCAGCGCGTTGCGACTGGCCCGGGCGCGATGTTCGCCCTGTAGTTCGTGGAGCTGCCCACCATCCATCTTCAGCAGGCGGTCGGCCTGGTCGAAGTAGTGATCGTCGTGGCTGATGGCGAATACGGTCTTGCCGGCGGCCTTCAACTGCGGCAGCAGCTCGCGATAGAACACCTGTCGGAACAGCGGATCCTGATCGGCGGCCCACTCGTCGAGCAGCAGCACGTCGCGCGCTTCGAGCAGTGCCAGCAGCAGCGCCAGACGCTTGCGCTGACCGGCGGACATACGTGTGTCCCGCAGGCGCCCCGCCGCCACCTGCACCTTGTGGCGCATGTGCAAACTGCCCAGCCAGTGCTCGAGTTCTTCATCCGATGCCGCCACGCCGCGCGGACCAAGCAGCTGCGAGAACAGGTGATAGTCGGTGAACACCGATGCGAACAGCTGACGGTACGCCGGCCACTCCTGCGGCCCGAGCACCCGGCCATCGATACGGATCTCGCCGCGTTGCGGGATGTACAGGCCCGTCAGCAGACGTGCCAGAGTCGACTTGCCGCTGCCGTTGCCGCCGACCAGAAACACCGTCTCGCCGCGCTCAAGGCGCAGACTGACCGGCCCCACGTCGAAGCCGGGCTCACCGTCCTGTGCCGGATAGCGATACTCCACCTCATGCAGTTCCAGCACCTGCCACTGTCCGCTCAAGGGGTCGGCTGGATGCTCGAAGGTCTCCACATGAGGCGCCAGCGCCAGCGACTCGACCTTGTCCAGCGCCACGCGTCCTGCGATCTGCGTCGGGATCGCCGCCACCGCCGACACCAGCGGTGTACGCATGAACAGAATGGTCAGCGCGTAGGTCGAGGCCACCGCCGTGGAGGCCCAACCCAGGCCGTTGGCCAGGTAGAACACCAGGCCGATGGTGCCCAGCACCATGATGTTGGCCCAGTTGCTGGCCAGGCCGTGGTAACGGTCGGCCAGGGTCACGTGATCGCGATAGGCGCGCGCGCTGAGGTCGAACTCGTCCTCGTACAGGCGCTGCGCGCGGTCGCGGTTTAGGGTCAGCTCCTTGCGCCCGTCGATCACCGCCTGGTAGTCGCCGTACAGACGATCCTCGGACTCACGCAGCATGCGCAGGTGATGATTGAGGCGCCCGACCAGCAGCCAGCCCACGCCGAGGGTGAAGCTCATCCACAGCAATGTGGTGACGAACAGACCCGGCGACAGCCAGGCCAGATAGGCGAACGCCGCCAGCGTCAGCACGCTGCCGTAGATCAGTTCGGGCAGATGCACGAAGGCCAGGGTGATATTGCGGATGTCGCTGGAAAGACTCGCAATGATGTTGGAGCCACCAATGATCTCCAGACGCTCAATGCTGGTGTCCAGCACCCGCTTCACCAACGCGCGGCGCATGCGATAGACGAAGCGATGGCCCAGCGCCGTCAGCGACAGTTGCGCCGCCGAGGCCAGCACCAGCAGCAAGGCCAGCAAGGCGACGAACTGCCCCAGCGCCACCCCCGGATTGCTCGCCGGGTTAAGCATGCGCTGATTGATGAAGGCAATCACCGCCACGCTGAGCAATGCGCTGCCCAGGCTGAGCCCCAGCACCAGCGCGATGGACCAGCGATATTCGTGGAAAACCAGACGCAGCAGTTTCATTCAGAACCTCTTGGCCAGGGGACAGTTGCGCGAGCACTGCCCGTCGAGTCGGACACGGCAATGCCCCAGGGTATCGCGCAGGATCAGGCTGATGAGCGCTGGCGAAGCGCCCAGTTGAGTCGCCACCTCGCGCTGGGTGAGGCCGTCCAGCTGACTGAGGGTGAAAACCCGGCGCATCCGCGGCGTCAGCTCCGCCAGCGCATCGAGCAACTGGCGCACGGCCTGCTGTCCGCCTACGGCCTGTTCTGGCGAGATTTCCGAAGGCTGCAGATCCGCCAGTTCGCCGGCGGCACCGTAGCGCTGCTCCAGCTGCAGGCGCCGCAAGTGGTCGATGGACAGGTTGCGTACCAGGCGAGTCAAGTAGCGCTCGGGCGCATCCACCCGGGAGAGATTGAGGCTGCCCTCCCACAGCTTGAGAAAGGCATCCTGCAGGACATCCTCGGCTCTGCTGCGACATCCCAGAACTCGCGTCGCCAGATTGAGCAATGCATGACGCTGAGCCTGATAGGCCGCCAGCAAAGCCTTGCGGTCAAGGACCGCAGCAGAGTGGTCATAGGCAGGCGCATTCGCTGCAAAAGACCGCCGGGAACCTCTCCGGCCTGGCGCCGGCAATGACTGTCGAGAACATTCCATGTGAGGTCACGCTCATTGGCAAGGAGCGCCAATCGTGCATGCAAACAGTTCTCATTACAATAATGGCGAGACGCCTTGATTTGGCGAGGCCCTGCCGACAATTGAAATGGCCGCACGGCATCACGCCGCCGTGGCATCAGCGGATGACCAACATGGCTGCAGGTGATCGAGGAATACGTGTGGAACAGCGCGTTGCGACGAGCGCTCGCTGAACGCGAAGGAAAGCAATCAGGATGGCCCCTGCTGGAATCGAACAAACCCATTGTAGGCCTTTAAATACCTGACACAGTGATCTGAAAAGCAGAGCCGTATACCTAAACGTATACCTAAAACCGAAAATACCCCCTGCTCGCCCTGCCCAATCGATCACTTTTTGACCACCCTTTTTTAGCGTTCGTGGTCACCGTGAAAGCGCCTCTAATTCCATATCGCCATCCCTGTGCGCACGCTGCTAATCTCCAGGCCACGCTGGCCGCTGACAAATCATGAAGCCGACTATGAGTCATAACACTCTCCCCCCAATTACTCGCCTAGCGGTTACTGCCGACTTTGGTCTCAGGGCAGATCCGTGGGAGGACCCAGAGTTGGACCTCGTCAGGACTTACCGTATAGCGGTAATGGCCGGACCAAATGGCTGCTATGACGATGATGAGGAAGTCCAGGTAGGAACTATTCACATTGACTTCATGCGCTTCGACGTTGCGCTCAATCTAGGATTTGATCCTGAAGAGATTGCGGACAATGCGAGCCACGACGCCATTACGATCTACGAAGCGCTTCAAGAAGACTTGGGTAGGATGAGTTTAGGTATGAACCAAGACTGCCTAATGGTCTCGCACTTCTCTTTCGAGCCGCCATACAGAGGCACTACGGCTGAGCTGGGCGCTCTGCGAGCAGCGTTGATTGGGCTGAGCTCTGGCGTCTCTCGCGCGTTCCTTCCCATGGGCGTTGTCATCCCCGATATCAGCCTTTCGACTGCCAAGGATTTGAATGCCACTGCCTTGTACTTCGACAAGATCGGCTTCAAACCGCTGAAGCTAGGTAGCGATATCCTTTGGCTGGACATGGAGGCGAGCAGTTTCTGGAGACGGCAGCCGACTCAGCCTTAATTTCATAACAACCATGGTGCAAGGAAGCCCAATGCGCAGACTCATTTCCCTTCTAGCTCTCCTGCCCTGCCTGACGCTAGCCGGCGAGCAGTCCCTATCCTGCAAGGTCACAGCGATTGCCGACGGCGACACCCTGAGCTGCTTCGACCCGGAGCGCCGCAAGGCCGAGAAAATCCGCCTGCGCGGCATCGACGCACCCGAGGCCAAGCAACCATTCGGCCAGCGCAGTAAGCAGAGCCTTTCCCAACTCGCGCACGGTCAACCGGCGACGGTGAAATGGAGTAAGCGCGACCGCTGGGGCCGGATCATCGGTGCCGTATGGGTTGAGCCGGTCGACTGCCCAGGTTGCGGCCATACCCTTGATGTCGGCCGAGCACAGCTGTCTGTCGGAATGGCCTGGTGGTTCCGGCGCTACGCGAATGAGCAGCCTGAAGAAGAGCGCGTGCAGTACAAATTCGAGGAACGGGAAGCGAAAGCCCGTAGCATAGGCCTGTGGCAGGACAAGGAGCCAGTTGCGCCTTGGGAGTGGCGTAGAAAGTAGCCTTTCGGAATCTGTCAGAACCCTGACGGACGGTAGTGGTCAAAAAAACAGCATTGCCGATGTACAGTATATTGGCTATACCTGACCACAGCTGAGTAGATAAGGGCATTTTGCCTTCACGTAAAAGCCCCAGGACTAGCTATGAAAAAGCTCACGAACAGCCCAACCGCAGCAGATCGCAACAAGGACGAAGCCAACTTCAACCTTTCGCGCATCCGCCAATCATTGCAGAGCGGCCACAAGGCCGTTCCAGCCGGCCTGAGCACAGAGCAGCTTATCGAATGGATGTGCGGACGGTCTCAAGAGAATGTCGCTGATCGTTGAACGAAGTGATCTTTTTGCGCAGCACTTTCCCAATTTCCCGCGTGACGACCAAGTCAAAATCGCGGAGTTCATCATTCACTGCCAGACTCACGGCTTGAATGGCCTGCCAGGCAAAATTCGCGCATCTGACAATGTTCCTGGCACAGATCCTGACTATTACGAAAAGCTCAGATATGCCAGAGACAACTACCTTTGGCATTATCACATCGGCATTCCTAGGTATGAGCAACCCACCCCATGGTTGCCTTATTTCACTTCAGAGTATGTGCTGCACTTTCAGCGCTTTCCTGGGAACAAAGTCATTAGGATCATTGACTTAGGTGACCACAATCCAATGGTATTGCCGCAGAAAAGCTACATGATTCGATCTTGAGATACCCCGCCCTCGCGGGGCTTTTCGTTAAGACGCAATCGTTTGTACTGACTTCAGAAGGCGAGCCTCAGCGGCACACTGCTTGCGGTCCTGACCTGCCTCAAGCATCCGTACCTCACAGCATCTGCGCCATGGTCAGGACCAGAGCTATCCACGTCCTCGATGCGCTTCTGATCGCGTGCGAGGGTCGGCAACGTCTCCCAGAGGTAGCTGCAGGATCGGCTGATGTAGAGACCCGGCTTATCGATCTGGCCAGCATCGGCGAGCAGCCGGCGCATGATGTTCCAGCCGGTGATACGGTCGGCCTTCTTGGCCGGATCGAAGCGCACACCGCAGCGCGAGAACTCATCCGCAATCGAGCCGGCCGCATGTCCTCCCTTCGCGAAGATCGCATCATCGGCAACGCCGGTGGGCTTGATCTGCCAACGTTTGCACATCGAAATGATTTCCTCGGCCAGGATGGGCACGGTCCAGTTCAAGCCGGCATTCGGGTTGTCTCGCTTGCAAGTAGCCAGCTCGTCGACAAGCACCAAGCTGTCGCGAGGGTAGAACTTGTCATCAGGCCCAACACCACCTGGCGACTTGGCAACCACATAGGTGGCGCTGGGCGCGCTGCTGCCGAAGTCGTGCGTGAGGTAAGTCGTCCACCCATGTGGAATGTGATCCCACGGGTCTACCGCGTTCCGGCTTTCGTCCAGGACACTCGCAAAGTAAGCGCCTCGGTTCACCGCCCAATCACCGGTTGACCATGCCCGTAGCAGCTCCGGGTCATCCGGGCATGCTGACTCCAGCTGATCCTTGTACTGCTCGGTATCGATGAAACGGTTGCTGTCGAAGGTCGATGGCGCATACACCCATTGGCGCTTGCTCTTCGGCTCGAGGAAGGGTTTCCAGGGCGCTGTGGTGAAGACGTAGCGCTTGGCCAGCCAGTAGTGCCCTGGGCCGCCCGGGTTGGCTGCGATGATCATGCGAATCGGCATGTCCTTCGGGCCGCGCAGGTTCGAGCGCATCAGATCCAGCAAGTCAGGGGTCGGGTACTGGCCGGCCTCGTCCACCAGCAGCAGTGTGAATGATCGGCCCTGGTACTTGGTGTAATCGGCGTGGCTTTCGAGCTGACCAAGCTCCAGGTAGCCGCCATTCGGGAAGCGCCAGACGTGCTCGGCGGCGTTGTAGCGGGCCGCAGTGCTGTAGACCGTCCCGAACAGCTCACGACAGACCAGCTCGAAGTCGGCCAGGCCCTTGTAGGTGCGGCGCAAGTAAAGGATCCGCGCCTTTTCACCGTACTGCTCGACATGGCGTAAACACAGCAGCGCCAGCCCATAGGACTTGCCACCTCCCCGGCCGCCGCCACAGAAGACGTCGAGCTCCTCGGGCAGCAACATCAAGCGCTCTTGGAAGCCATTGAACTCAATCATGCCCAAGCTCCCCACCGCGAGGCGTTACGTCTTTCGTAAAGTCTTCCAGTTTCATCGCACCGGGCATCTCGAAGACCACGCTGACGCGGTTAGCGATTTCCGCTTGGTCGCCCTCGCGATAGCCGTGACGGGCCTTCAGCAGGAATATCGCCGCAGCGACATTTCCGCCCTTGGTGGCACTGTCGAACAAAGCAGTGAAGAGCGCGTTGTGCTCGCGCTCCCTCCCCTCGTCCAGGGCCTGCTGCAGTTCAGGATAGAGCTCTAGCCATTTGTTCAGGGTTTCAACCGTGGTGCCCAGCCGATAGGCCAGGCCCTTCTTGTTGTACCCGGCTGCGGCCAGCTCAAGCAGCTTTTCAGCAGCATCGCGCGGCGGTTTCTTACGGGTGCCTGTGTACCCGCGAAGATCTTTCTTCTCGCTCATCAGCCCACCTTTTCAGGTCGCGACGGGAACTTGAAAGCCTGTTCTATGCGGATGCTGTTTCGTCTGGCCTCCGCGATGAAGAAGCGGCCACCGGCAGCCTGGTCTGGCTCGATATCAAGGCGGGCCAGTTGGTCTTGGGTTACCTCTGGCCCCATGAACTGTGGAAAGCCATATTCGTGTTTTACAGAGGTGCCATCAGGCCATCTGAAATAAGCGTGGCCAACCATTTTTCGTTCGCTTTCTGAATAGCCGGCTATTACCAAGTTAAAGGCCAAGTCCTCATTGGTGAACCCAAACTGTTCACGGCAGAAGGCCTCGGCAACTGCAATGTTTCCTGGCATAGCCTGCGCTAGCTCATCAAACGCGCCCTTGAAAGCAATAATCGCAGGGCAAACGGTGGCAAAAAGCATGTCTACGCCACGAAACCCAGCCCCTAAGCCAAGGTGTGGAACAGTGACCAGCTTACACACCTGATGCGTAGTTCCGTCTGGCAGCATTGCTTCTGTGTCTACCCCGATTAGTGCGCGATCAGGCGCAATGAAGACGTTGAGGATGCTCAAGTTTCACCTCCTGGGTTACCGCAAAAGCGGTACTGGACTGCCCATGCCTGGGGGTGATCAGCTCCCCAACTTGGAATGGTGTTTTAGCTGAAATGGATGCGCCTACCGGGCCGAAGAACGAACCTATGGCAGCTCCTGCCACCCCCAAAGCTACTTGCGCCATACGGCCTCCTAATTCCAGTTATTGATGTGCTTTTGCACCAGCAGCCGAAGAATCACGCCAAAGGCGCTCATAAAAGGCACGGTCACTTGGGAACGGACATCTTCAACGACTCGATTGAATTCCTTCAGGATCGTGTCGTGCTGCTCCTGGGTGAATCCATCCGGGATGCTGAACGAGGTGTTCAGATCAGAGGCGCACTCGATCAGATACCCCTTCATCTCATCGAGGATGGATTTGATTTGCTGATCTGCGATGCCGCAGCGCTTGAGCACTTTCCGATACTCCGGCTCCAGCATTCGCCAACTGCGGCGGTGATCGGTAGGCAGCTCTAGAACCTGGCCCATTAAATCAACCTCCAAGCCTAGCTTGAGCGACGCGCAACTCGCGGTTGGTGGCAGAAGCGATTTGCGTCGCCGTTCGGTTATCCGGCTGCTTGAAATGATTGTTCTGGTAGACGATAACGCCACCCGCCGTGCGGCTCGGGAAAGGTGTCTCCCTCGATGGCTTGGTATGATCGAAAACCGTTTCTTGCGGGTGCAGAATGGCGAGGAAGCCTCCTTTCCCGTCGATGCCGCCAGAGCGTGGAGCGTTGCCGGTATAACCGCCGCCGTCGAAGCCGAAAGCGCCTGTGTATCCGCCTCCAGCGCTGAGCAGAGAAAGAAGGCCGCCAGCGCCACCGGAAGCTCCAGTGACAGACGATCCAGCGCTAGCCGCTGCGAGGCTTGCGGCAGCAGCCTGGATTGCAGCGGCGCCCGTGACGAGAGTGGCACCGGCTGCCGATAACGTCGCCGCCGAAGCGGAGACGGCTGCAGCTCCGGTTGTCAGGTTGGCTGACTGGTCAGCACCGGGCAGGAAGCTCATTAGCCCCTCGGCTAAGTTCGCAGTGAGCTGGCGGGCCCCCATGCGCGCGATGTCAGCCACGAAGGAGTCGACCAGATCCTTTACAGACGCCTTGCCAGTCAGAGCGAACTGAACAAAGGCATCTTCGGTGCTGGCCAAGGCATTCGAGAAGAGGTCGTAGGTTTGACCTGCAACATCCTGCGCGCTGGTCAGGTAGTCAGCGAATGCCGCACTGGCGCCGTTGCTCCACTCGCCGCGAGCGTCATCCATCGCCCGGAAGCTTTCACGCAGCAGGGCCTGACGCTCTTCCAAGGCACGTTGTAGCGCCTCGGTCTCTGCGTCGTACAAGCGCTGGCTGATGTCTCCGCGGTTGAATTGCTCCTGTAGGCGAGACTGCTGGCGGGAGTATTGATTCTGCAGCCGCAGGCTTTCCTGTAGCCGCTCGGCCTGCTGACGCCCCAAGCCCAGCGTGGCTAGTTGCAGTTGGTAGGCTTCTCGAGCGTTGGCGATCTGGTCGGCCAGCGTCTGCTGAAAAGCCGTCAGCTTCTTGGCCTCGTCGGCTATCTGCGCCCGAATGCGGACTTCTTCACTCAACGCTACGTTCTGATCAAGCTGGGCCTTAATCGCCTCCTGATTCACCAACAGCGACTTCTGATCGGCGGTCAGGATTGCCTTGCCCTTCAGATCGGCAATGAGTGATTCGAACTCGGCGCGTTTCTTCTGCGCGTCGGTCAGTTTGGTTTCGCTGAGCAGCTGGGCCTGGTACTCGGCGGACTGTTGGCGTAGCGATAGCAGCATGCGGGTTGCGGCATCGTCCCGGGCTGCCGGCGCGCGGGCAGTTCTTGGCTGGCGGGCGGCGCGCTCCTCTGCGTCTGCAATCTGCTTGTTCAACGCCGCCGCGCTCTTCTCGAATTGCGCTTGCGCCTCTGGAGTAAGCGAGCGGTTGGCAATGTTGAAATCCCTAGCCTCGTTCAGCTCTTTCAGGCGCTCGCGCAGCTTCTCGACGTTTGACCTGGCGGACTCCGCCTCTTTACCGATCAGCTCCAGCCCCTGGATGGCGCGCTTCTGGTTCTCGGCGCGCAGCCCTTCGGTGGCTGCGTCCAGGCCTTCGCTCTGGATACCCAGTAGGAGGCGCTGCTCTTCAGCGTTAAAGCGGCTTGCCTGTGAGTCCGTCAGCGATGGGAATGCTCGATCTCCGCGGGGGCCATAAGATGCCTCGGTTCTGGCTCGCCGCAGTTGCTCAAGCTGATCCTGGAGGGTCATTTCGCGGCCGATGCCAAGCATCTCGTCCCAGGCCTCTGCAGCGACGTTCTTGATGCCTTTCCATGCCGATTCGATCAGGCCCAGGTTGCCCTCGATCTGATTGGCGCGGCGCTCCATGGCGTCGCCAAAGGTCTCGATGGCTAGTTCCTGGGCGCCAACAGCGTCGCCCTGCGCCTCAAGGGCTGCGATTTGGGCATACACCGAGGCAGTCAGGTAGTTGTATTGCTCGTTCAGCTTTGCGGACGCCGCGGCCGGCTCGTCTGCCAGCTTCTTGAACTCGGCGATTGTCTCGGAGACCGCTTTGCCGGTGGCCTCCTCCATCGCAACCGCAGCAGTGGCCACGGCCTGGATCTGATCGGCAGCAAACTTCCCTGTGCCAGCGACCTCAGCCAAGGCGGCGGCAGCCTGGCGCTGCGTGCCCACGGTGCCGTCGATGGCCTTGGCCATATCGCCAAGGCGGCCGGCCGTGGTTCCGGCTGCGTTGCCAGTGAGGATCAGCGAGCGCTGATAAGCGGTGATTTCATCGCTGCCCTGCTTGTAAGCGAACGCAGCGGCACCCACAGCTGCGGCGGCCAGAGTGAAGGGGTTCACCAGCCCCAAGGCATAGCGCGCCGTTTCGCGCAGCGCAGGGCCAGCACCGCCGAAGGAATCCTTGATCTGGGCGCCCTGCTGCAGGAACACAGTGAGCGGGCTCTGGCCAGCCTGAAGGGAAATGAAAATGTCGGAGAACTGGGCGGGGAGCTGCCGCATTGCCTGGGCGGTCTGCTTCGATGTGTTGCCAGTGCGGAACAAAATGTCGTCGAACGCGGTAAGGCTTCTGCGCGAGAAGTCGATCTTGTTTTGGTACTCGTTGAACGACTCAAGCTCAATGACACCGGCCAACTTAAAGTTGCGGAGCTCCTTTTCCATGGCGTCGAGGTCGCCGAGCTTCTTGATTACCGGATCAATGCGGCCGAGCAGGTTGGTCAGTGCGTCCTGCTGCTGCCGTATGGCATCGGTTCCTCTTTCAAACTCACCGGCCGAGCCTGAAGCCTTCTTAGCCGCCCCGCTCCAGGCAGTGCCGACGCCTTTAGCTGCGGCCTCTGTCTTGGCGCCTGCGTTGTTCAGGCCGTCAAGCGCAGCCTCTGCGCGTGATACGTCGCTGGTGTCTATCGAGAAGCCCAAAGAGGCAATATCTACCATCGCAGCAGCCTCCTTATCGTCTTTGCTCTTTCGCCATGCGGTCGCGCATCAGCGCCACCTGCTTGGAGTCAAAGCCGAAAATATCGAAGCCATGGGCGACGGGCTCAAAGGGCGACTTGATGAGGTTTCGCAGTATCGTTTCGGCCTTCCAGCCAGACACGCGCCCAGCGATAGCGGCAACATGCGTCAGGCCGCTACGCGACGTTTCGACCAAGCGCCTGTCGTTTTCGATGGTGTACGCAGTGACAGGATCTGCAGCGCGCTTTGCCTCTTTCCATGTCTCGGCAACGAACTTGGTTTGCCAGTCGAGCAGAGACAGCGGCGCGGGCGCGCGCATTAGGGCGATCATCAGGCGCTCATGCTTGCCAGGATCGGCCTTGACCTCTTCCAGCAGCTTGGCTTGCTCGCTGGCCTTCATGGATCGCCACCAGTCGCGAACCTCGCGATCTTCGATGGCTGCAACGGCGTTTCCGGGGTCGATGGTAGGGAAGGCATAAAGCCTGGCCTCCATATTCGCGATGTTGCCCTCGAACATCCGCACCTGACCGGCCGCCGCTGCGATGCGGCTAACCATCTCTGCTTTCACAGGCTCCGATTTTTGATCAATACCCAGTGCGGAAAGAGTTCCGTCTTGGCTGATGGTGCTCAGCTTGCTGAAGTTCTCAGCAGCTAGAGAAATGGAGTTATTGAGGATCTGAATCGGGTAGGACGCAAAGTCATCATCAGATATGGCTGGCAGACCAAAGCGGTGGCCACCCTCGAATGCGACCTCGGTACCGTTGTCGTTTCGAACAATCTCAAAGCTCATGCGTAGACTCCTGCAGGTGCGGGGAATAGCGGTTTGTTTTCGGCGAGCGCCACCAGCAAGGCCGTGGCCTGGATATCGCCTTGATCAGCAGCGGTACGGAGGCGTACCCAGGCTGCTTCCAGTTCGCGACGAGTAGGCCGGCATTGGCGCCCGCGTTGCGGTTTGTTCATCGTCGAAATCTCCACTCGTGAAGATGGTATTTCTGCCAGATTTGGCCAAATTAGCCTTAATTAAGGCTAATATGTATATCCATACAGTATTTGTCACTACCGTACGTCGGAATCAGGCCAGCGCCACTGAGCAGCCTCCAAGGCCTCTTGGCGTGTCATGGGTTCGCCGATCATCACGCAGATAACCTTGCCCTCCAGAAGCACGCGCCAGTTACTCGAGCGCATCTGGCCGTCGTTGGCGGCCAGCTCTGCGAGCAGCTCCAGGCGATGCAACTTGATGTATTGGCGGTCGTCTTCAGTCAGCTTGCTGGCCGGTGAAACGACCAAGCGCTTCCCGGATACGCGGGCGGAAAATCCGTGTTCGATGAGGTAATCGATAGCAGCCATCACACTGCCTCCGAGTCGGATTCGTCGAAGACCGCCACTTCACCCCGAAGACCGCCATTCAAAACCGTGGCGGTCTTCGATGATTCTTGGCGGTCTTCGACCCCGAGTTGCCATACCCAGCCCTCTTTCATGCCGACCTTGACGGCATCAACCCCCAGGGACTTCTTGGCTCGCTCGATGGTGCGCCAGGCATACCCAGCACCATTTGCATCGGCTCTAACCTGTTTCACCGGCACAGGCCCACCAGCGAGAAGGTCGAGCAAGAAATGCTCAGCATCTTCATGCTCGCTACGCTGCTCATCGCCGGCGCTCTCGACCTCGGCCAGGATCTCTCGCGCGCTACCTTCGATCCTGTCGCCCCACAGCACGCGGGTCGTCTCGATGCCGTCGCCGACGGTGCAAGGTTCGATCACATACCCCACACCGCCCTGGTCGTCGGCGATGTTGGATTTCGCCCGGGCCAGGACGCGAACGTCAGAGTCCTCCTGCTTGGCGGCCACAAGCACTGCGCGAGCCAGGGCGCCAAACGCCTGGCTACCGATCACCCGATCGGCCGGTGACGAGGCGCCGCTGCCCTTGCTGAAGTGACTGATGCCCAGCACGGCGCACTGATGCGCTTCGGCGAAGTCGACCACCGATTGCAGGGAGCGGCGAACCTCATTGGCGCGGTGCATGTCGCCCTTGACCACGTTCACAACCGGGTCGAGCAGCAACAGAGAGGCGCCGCCGATTTGCTCCACGGCATCACGCAACAGGTCGAAGTCTGCGGCCGGGTCGAAGGGCTCACGCTCACCGGCAGAGTTCACACGCCCCTCGATGATGTGGACGCGGGCCAGATCGGCACCCGCAGCCATCAGCCGCGGCACCAGGGTGTCAGCCGGGTCATCCTCGGACGACCAGATAAGCGCGTTTCCGGGTTCTGAGCAGATCTCACCGTCAGGCCAACGGCCACAGTTGGTCACCGTGCCGATCAGGCCAATCGCCAAGGTCGTCTTGCCGCTACCACCAGCACCGGCCAGGACGGTCAGCTTTCCTCGCGCGATCCACCCAGGCCAGAGCCAGCGAATGGCAACCGGCTTAATGGTCGATGCTGGTGTCAGCTCAGCTCGCCAGAGCCGCTTGATAGGTTCCGGTACCGGGAGGGGTGTGACGCCCTCCCACTCTTTGGCAAATCGATCACCGCTGCTCATGCAGTCACCCCCAGGCGCTGCTTGGCCAGTTCGAAGCGGGCCTGGTCGTCAGCGCTGAGCCGACTGCCGTTCTGCTGCATCGATAGGCCGATCAGGTAAACGGTGCGCTCGTGCTCAACCGCTGCCTTGCTCGGCCCACGGCGAGTGGTCTTTTCACCCGGGAACAGGTCACGCAACTCAAGACCGATGGCGGCGGTGATATCTGTGGAACTGCAACCGGCCCAGCAGTGCAACAGCACCTTGCCGTCCTCAGCCTCGCGGATACTCAGGCTAGGGTCTTTGTCGTCATGGGCCGGGCAGCAAGCCTTCCACTTGTTGGCACCTGTAGGCCGCACCTTGTCGAGTCGAGGCAATAGCTGATCAATTGGATTGGTCATCTTCAGCCTCCAACTGCTCGCGCAGGGTCGTCGTGACGTGAACGATCTCCTTGTTCTGCTCGTGGTACTCCTCGATATCGATCAGGCCACTCAGCAGCAGTGCATCGGCGCAGCCGGCTCCGACGTAGGCGGCAAGAGCCAGGTCATCGAGCGTCTTCGCAGCGCCGATCTGCTTCAGGCTGCGACTGAAGATCTGGTTAGGAGTAAGCACTTTCTTTGGGCCGAGTTTGGCCACCGGCGCATTGGCGCCGTTTTTCGTAGTCATGATTTAGGCCCTCAGTCGTGCGAGGCGATGACGCGCTTTGGCGTTATCCAGAGAAAGCGCTTTGCCACAGTCGCCCATCCAGCCACCTTGCTCGGTGTGGAAATGAGAGGTTGGGAAAGCAGCGATCACCCGAGTCATAGCTCGCTGCGCCTCTTCGGCAGTGGCGAAAGGGCCACATACTCCATAGGGATACCGAGGGCTGCTGTCTTCCTGAACGTAGTGGAACAACGTGAAGCCGTGGTGCTTGGCGAAGTTCTTCATGGCCGTACCTCCTTGGCATCGTTGAAGGCACCAAGGGCGCGATGGCTCCAACAGAAGTTGGCCGACAACACCCGGACGTTCATGACTCTCGCTTCAAGCTGGGAACCGAGTTCAGTGCGGTAGCCACCAATGGCAGGTATCAGCGCTTCGCGGATAAATGCTTCAAGCTGATCGAAGTTCTCACGCGCTGCGTTCATCGAGGCCATTTCCTCAGCGCTCAATTGCACTTCGCTGACAATCTCGGCACCGCTCGAGTGAGGAGCAGTAATGTTATGCAGGCTCATGGCGCACCTCCTGGGCTTCCAGGGCACGAGCGCGCTGCATGGCTTCGTTGTAGCGAGCCAGGCGAACAGACAGGGAGGAATTGCCGCGCAAAGCAGCGAAGGCACGAGCCTTCCAGGCAGCGGCATGAGATGTGGACGGATTGAGAGCGTGTTTCATGGGTGAGGCTCCTTGATTTGGGGAGCTATCACCGCTTGCGGCCAAGCAAGTAATGGTGACAGCTGTACGCGGGTTGGCCGACCGGGAATCAAGGCACCCGGCACACCCGAAGGTGTCCCACGCACAGCCGCCATAACACGATGCTGCGGGCACAAAAAAAGCGCCTGCAATCGGATGGTGGGCGCTTGTGCGCCTTGATTTACTCGACCGGCCAAGGTCGGCCACGGGACTTACCGTGACAGGCAAACCATAGCCCTGCGGGCGAGGAAGTGCAAGCGTCATCATGCTGCATCCCTCGCCTGGATCTTGGACTGAAGCCAGGCTTCTACCTCCGCGGCGACGTAGTACGCTGCGGCTTGGCGCGCTTCGCTGAATTTGATGGGTTTGGGAAAGGTCGAGTCTTTAGCCTTAAGCTTGGCAAGGCCGGAATGGGTCTTACCGAGCTTCTTGCACACGTCGGGCTGAGAAATTAGCGACTGGATGCATGCGGGTTGATCTTGATTCATCTGGGCGTGCCCTCATGGTGAGTTCACAGCCTATTTTTCACACGTGTAGTGAATTAAAAACTCGCGGCCGAGTTGGTAAATGTATTCATCGACTCGCACACAACAAATTATTTCCTCCCTTTGGGGCCTCGCTTTTGGGCGTGCGGGAAGTCGGATGCAACCTCTCTGATCCAGACCTTAAGTCCCTCCATAGTTTCTGGCCGATGCTCAAGCATGTATGGATGCTCAGCCATCCAAGCCCACACAATCTCCGTCATCTCTCCAGTCCTGATTTTCTTCTCTGTGTCTTCAGTCCATCTAATCCGTGCATAGTCACAGGCAACGCTTTTGGCGGCACGAGAGCCCAAGACCTTATCCTTGTTGGCCATCTGCATTGCGATGAATCGTTGATTCTGGCCAATCTGTTGTTGGAGAGCTTTCAGCTTTTGCCGGCTCGGGAACTCCTTTTCTTCCTGAGCTGATCGTGCAGAAGCGCCCAACATGAACATGGCCACCAGGGCTTTCCGATATCCATTCTCGGAATTCTCCTCGCGGTACTCGGCATCAGCCGCCATAAACCGATCCACAAGGTGCAAAAGCTCCGTGGCGTGACCAGCGGTGTCTTTGCTCTGCATGAGGGCTGGAGCCGATTCGACCAGATAGTCGAGAATCACCTTGGGGTTATCGAAGGTGAAAGGATTTTCCACCTTGCTTACCCAGCCGTAGGCACTGAACCCTTGGTCTTCGCCTGGAGATGTAGGATCCTCGCAGGCCGTGTCCATTCCTTTCTTCATGCTCATGCGCGCTTCATCCCTACCACATTCACGCCCTTCTCTTCCGGGTGAGCGAAGTCATACGGCGTGATATGCCGTTCCCGGTTGGCATCAAGGTAATCGGCCCACCACTGACACATAAGCCGGCGCTCCTGCAGATGCTCGGCCTTGTGGATGTAAGCACCGCGCACCGTGTCGCGCTCTTGGTGACTCATCTGCCTTTCAACGGCATCCTTCGACCATAGCCCCGACTCCACCAAGGCCGAACAGGCCATAGTGCGGAAGCCGTGGCCGCACAGCTCTACCGTGGTGTCGTAGCCCATTCGACGCAGGGCCTTGTTGATGGTGTTTTCACTCATGGGCTTGTGGTGATAGTGGTCGCCAGGGAACACAAGATCGAACCGCCCGGAGAGCTGCCGTACCTGCTCTAACAATTCCAGCGTCTGGCGACTCAGCGGTACCAAGTGTGGGGTGCCCATCTTGGCGCCGCGGTGGGAGAACTTGACGCCCTCGATGGCCTCGCGCTGGCCGGGTATCTCCCACATGGCCCGGACGGTGTCGATCTCACTCCAACGGGCAAACCGCAGCTCGCTGGAGCGGATAAACACCAACAGGGCGAGCGATACCGCATGACGGGTCAGTGGCCGCCCTGAGTCGGCCTCGATCCGCTGCAGCAGCTCGGGCAGCCGATCCAGTGGCAGGGCTGGTCGGTGTGTGCTCTTGCGGGTGGCAGTAGCGCCCACCAGGTCATGGGCAGGGTTACTGTCGATCAACCCATGCTGCACGGCCATGCGCATTATGCCGGTGATGTACTGACGCAGCCGGCCGGCCAGCTCGAGGGTGCCGCGCTTCTCCACTGCCTTGAGCGGCGGCATCAGATCACGGGTTTTCAACTCGGCCAGCGGGCGCGCTCCCAGCGCCGGCAGCACATGCAACTCAAGGTTGCGCCAGACCGTGGCGGCGTGCCCTGCCGACCACTTGAGCGCACAGGCCGCATGCCATTCCTGGGCCATGGCCTGGAAGGTGTTGGCTCTGGCATTGGCTGCCTCTAGCTTGGCGAGCCTGGCGACTTCCATCGGGTCTTGACCATGGGCCAGCAGCTCAAGGGCCGAGGCACGTCGATCCCGTGCGGCCCTCAATCCCAGGGCCGGATAATTGCCGAAGGTGGCCAGCCCTGCCCTGCCGTCAGGCCGGGTGTACTTGAAGCGCCAGACCTTGCCGCCATTGGCTTTGACCAGCAGGAACAGGCCCTGCCCATCGAACAGCGTGTAGTCCTTCTCGCGAGGCTTTGCTGCCTCGCACTTAGAATCACTCAAGGGAGTTACGGTGCGTGCCATGGGTATACGACCCTCAATCGAACCGACGTATACCCAAACGTATACCCAAAATAGGTATATGTACAGACGCATGCGGGAACATACGGGCACAAAAAAACCGGCCACAGAGGCCGGTTTACTTGGGTTTCAGAGGCATATGGGAACATCTGAAAACATGCTTTTGGCGTCCCCTGCTGGAATCGAACCAGCATCTAGCCCTTAGGAGGGGCTTATTCTATCCGTTGAACTAAGGGGACCCAGCCCGGCGAGCGGTGTCGCAAAGGCCGGGCGCATCTTAGCGGCGTCGCGCGCTTTTGTCATGCCGCAGCCAAGCTTGCAGCGCGACAAAAGCGCGACGAGTCCACATCGAGCCCATCCGCCTCGGAGGTGGGCGCTGCCTCACTCAAAACAACCCGAGGCTGTGCAGGAACACCACCAGGATGCCCAGCGGGGTGATCACGCGCAGCACCTGCCACCACAGCGAGAACAGCTGCGGCTGGTCGATGCCGATGGACTGCTGCACGGTCTTGCGGCTCAGCGCCCAGCCGGCGAACAGCACGGTGGCCAGGCCGCCCAGCGGCATCAGCAGGTTGGTGGTGAGGAAATCCAGGCTGTCGAAGAAGGTCTTGCCCAGCAGAGTCACCTCGCTCCAGGCATTGAACGACAGCACCGTGCCCAGGCTCAGCAGCCACAGGGCGATACCGCTGAGCGCTACCGCCTTGAAGCGGCTGATACCGAACTTCTCGGTCAGCCAGGCGATGGTCGGCTCGCTCAGGGAAATCGCCGAAGTCAGCGCGGCGATCGCCAGCATGATGAAGAACAGCCCGCCGACCAGTTGGCCCAGGGGCATCTGGCCGAAGGCGATCGGCAGGGTGACGAAGATCAGCCCCGGCCCTGCGCCCGGCTCCAGGCCGTTGGCGAACACCAGCGGGAAGATCGCCAGGCCGGCCAGCAGCGCCACGCCGGTATCGGCCAGCGCGACCATCAGCGCGGTCTTGGCGATCGAGGTGCCGGCCGGCAGGTAGGAGCCGTAGGCCATCATCGCGCCGCTGGCCAGACTCAGGGTGAAGAAGGCATGGCCAAGCGCGGCCAGCACGCCCGCGGCGCTGAGCTTGCTGAAATCGGCGTCGAAGAGAAAGTGCACCGCCTGCATGAAATGCCCGGTGGTGGCGGCATAGCCCACCAGCACCAGCAGCAGGACGAACAGCCCCGGCATGAGGAAACGCAGCGAGCGCTCCAGGCCGCCGCGCACGCCGAAGGCGACGATGCCGAGGGTCAGTACCAGCACCAGGGTGCCGTAGCCGGCCAGCGTCCAGGGGTCGGCCAGCATGGCGCCGAACAGTGCACCGCTGCTCTCCCCGTTCAGCCCGGCGAAGCCACCGGTCATGGCCGTGGGTGTATAGGCCACGGCCCAACCGGCGATCACCGCATAGAAACTGAGGATGAGAAAGCCGGTCAGCACCACCAGCGTACCCAGCCAGCGCCAGTGCCGACTGGCCCGTGCTTCCCTGGCCAGCGCCGCGAAGGCGCCTTCCGGATTGGCACGACCGCGGCGGCCGATCATCACCTCGGTCATCAGCAGCGGGATGCCGATGGCGAGGATGCACGCCAGGTAGACCAGGACGAAGGCGCCGCCGCCGTTCTGTCCGGTGATATAGGGAAACTTCCAGATATTGCCCAGGCCCACGGCCGAGCCGGTGGCGGCGAGGAAGAACACCCAGCGCGACGACCACAGGCCTCGGCCGGCGCTGCTGGAGGCACCGGCGAAGGTGCCGGTGGCGATGCTGTCTTGACTCATTGGGACTTGCCCTCTTGTTGTTGTGAAAAAGTCAGAAGCCTGGGGTGGTCGGGCCACCCCGCTTGGTGCGCACGACGCACCTCATCTCGTAGGGTGCGCCATGCCCACCAGCGTTATTGCCTATCCATGGCTCACAGACCGCCCTGCAGACGCTCGCGGGCCATGCGGTCGGCGATGGCGGTGGTGGTCGCGCCCTCGCGCTCGGCGCGCTGGAAGATCTCCGTCAGGGTCGGGCCGATGCCTTCGATATGCGCCTTGAGCTGGGCGGCGCTGCCGCCGGTGCGCTCGTAGCAGACATCGATGATGCCGCCGGCGTTGATCGCGTAATCCGGCGCATACAGGCACTCGCGGCGACGCAGGGTCTCGGCCAGGCTGGCGTCGGCCAGCTGGTTGTTGGCGGCGCCGGCGATGATCGGCGCGCGCAGCGCCTCCAGGGTCTGCGGATTGACGATGGCGCCGAGGGCGCAGGGGGCGAAGACGTCCACATCGAGGCCGTAGATATCGTGCTGGCCGACCGCGGTGGCGCCGAGCTGGGCGACCGCGCGCTGCACGTTGGCGGCCTGGATATCGGTCACCCACAGCTGGGCACCGGCGTCCTTGAGCAGCTTGGCCAGGCCGAAGCCGACCTGGCCGACGCCCTGGATGGCCACGCGGATGCCGGAAAGATCCTGGCGACCGAGACGATGGGCTACCGCCGCCTGGATGCCAATGCACACGCCATAGGCGGTGGACGGTGACGGGTCGCCATCGCGGCTGCCGCCGTCGAAGGCCTCGCGCTGGCCGGCGCCAGCCACGTGGCGGGTGCGTTCGGCCATGATCTGCATCTCGGCCACGCCGGTGCCGGAGTCCGCCGCGGTGATGTAGCGCCCGCCGAGGCTGTCGACGAAATCGCCCATGGCCTGGAACAGCGCCGCGCTCTTGCCGGTGTGCGGATCGCCGATGATCACCGCCTTGCCGCCACCCAGCGGCAGGCGCGCCAGGGCCGACTTGTAGGTCATGCCGCGCGACAGGCGCAGCACGTCGCGCAGCGCCTCCTCGTCCGAGGCGTAGTTCCACATGCGGCAGCCGCCCAGGGCCGGGCCGAGGGTGCTGTCGTGGATGGCGATGATGGCTTTCAGGCCGCTGGCCTTGTCGTGGCCGTAGACCACCTGTTCGTGCTGATCGAAGTCGACGTGGGTGAAGACGGACATCGGTTACCTCGGTTTTCTTGTTGTAAAAGGCCGCCCCGCTCCCAGACGGGAGGGGGTGGCAAGGGGTGACGGGGGAAGGATCAGGCGGCCGGTTCGAACAGCTGCACCGCGGCGATTTCGCTGACGGCCATGCGCGCCTTGAGCTGCGCGGCCTGCTCGCGTGCCTTGGCCAGCGCCGCTTCCTTGACGTGGCCGTAGCCGCGGATCTGCTCGGGAATCTCGGCCAGCGCCACCGCCGTGCGGTAGTTGCCGGCATCGAGCTCGGCGAGCAGATAGGCGACGGTCGCCTCGTACTCCTCGATCAGCTCGCGTTCGAGCTTGCGCTCGGCGCTGTGGCCAAACGGATCGAGCACCGTGCCGCGCAGGAACTTGAAGCGCGCCAGCACGCCGAAGGCCTTGAGCATCCAGGGACCGAAGGCGCGCTTGCGCGGCTGACCGGTGACCGGATCGGGCTTGCTCAGCCAGCTCGGCGCCAGGTGGAACTGCAGCTGGTAGTCGCCTTCGAACTGCGCCTCGAGCTGCTTGCGGAAGGCGGCGTCGCTATACAGGCGCGCCACCTCGTACTCGTCCTTGTAGGCCAGGAGCTTGAAGTAATAGCGTGCTACGGCCTTGCTCAGGCGCTGCTCGGCGTCAGTGTCGGCCTGGCGCACGCGCTCGACCAGCTCGCGGTAGCGCGCGGCGTAGGCGGCGTTCTGGTAAGCACTCAGACGCTGCACACGATCCTCGACGATCTCCTCCAGGCTCTGGCAACGCGGCGCCTCGACCACCTTGGGCGCGGCCAGCTTCTCCACCGCGGCCAGGTCGTGGGCCGCGCGACGGCCCCAGAGGAACGCCTGCTGATTGAGCTGCACCGCCACGCCATTGAGTTCGATGGCCTTGTTGATCGCCTCGGCGGAGACGGGAACCAAACCCTTCTGATAAGCGAAACCGAGCATAAACAGGTTGGTGGCGATGCTGTCGCCAAGCAGGCGGGTGGCCAGGCGGGTGGCATCGACGAACTGGGTCTTGGCCGCGCCGACGGCCTCGATGATGGCCTCGCGCATGGCGGCGCCGGGCACCTGGGCATCGGGGTTGCGGGTGAACTCGGCGGTGGCCGCCTCATGACTGTTGACCAGCGCATGGGCAATCTTGTCGTTGAGCTTGGCCAGGGCCTCTTCGCTGGCGGAAACCACCAGGTCGCAACCGAGCAGCAGATCGGTCTCGCCGGCGGCGATGCGCACCGCGTAGATATCGTCCTGTTTGGCGGCGATGCGGATATGGGTGACCACCGGGCCGAACTTCTGCGCCAGGCCGGCCTGATCCAGCACCGTGCAGCCCTTGCCTTCGATATGCGCGGCCATGCCCAGCAGCGCGCCGACCGTGGTCACGCCGCTGCCGCCGACGCCGGGCAGGAGGATGTTCCACGGACGCTCCAGCGCAGGCTGGCGCGGCTCCGGCAGGGCGATGAAGAGCGCGCCCAGGCCAACCGCCTCCGGCTTGCGCAGACTACCGCCATGCACGGTGACGAAGCTCGGGCAGAAGCCTTCCAGGCAGCTGAAATCCTTGTTGCAGGCGTTCTGGTCGATCTCGCGCTTGCGCCCCAGCTCGGTCTCCAGCGGCAGCACCGACAGGCAGTTGGACTTGACGCTGCAGTCGCCGCAGCCCTCGCACACCGCCGGGTTGATAAAGGCGCGCTTGGCCGGGTCGACCAGCTTGCCGCGCTTGCGCCGGCGGCGCTTCTCGGTGGCGCAGGTCTGGTCGTAGAGGATCACCGACACGCCCTTGAACTCGCGCAGCTCACGCTGCACGGCGTCCAGCTCGCGGCGATGGTGGAAGGTGACGATGGGCGCGAAGGTGGCGCGGGTCGGGTACTTGTCCGGCTCGTCGCTGACCAGGGCGATGCGCTTGACCCCCTCGGCATAGACCTGCTGGCTGAGCTGGTCGATGCGCAGCTCGCCGTCGATGGGCTGGCCGCCGGTCATGGCCACCGCGTCGTTGTAGAGAATCTTGTAGGTGATGTTGACCCCGGCGGCGACCGAGGCGCGCAGGGCCAGCTGGCCGGAATGGAAGTAGGTGCCGTCGCCGAGGTTCTGGAACACGTGCGGGGTGTCGGTGAACGGCGCCTGGCCGATCCAGGTGGCGCCCTCGCCGCCCATCTGGGTGAAGGTGTCGGTGTTGCGGTCCATCCACTGGGTCATGTAGTGGCAACCGATGCCGCCCAGGGCGCGGCTGCCTTCCGGCAGCTTGGTCGAGCTGTTGTGCGGGCAGCCGGAGCAGAAATGCGGGGTGCGCGCGGTGTGGTGCTTGGGCGCAGCCAGCGCCGCCTCCTTGGCGGCGAGGAAGGCCAGGCGTTCCTCGATCACCGGGCTGGAATAGATCGGCGCCAGACGCTTGGCAATAACCCGGGCGATCATCGCCGGGGTCAGCTCGGAGAGGTTCGGCAGCAGCGAATTGCCGCCCTCATCGAACTCGCCCACCACTCGCGGGCGCTTGCCCACCGGCCAGTTGTACAGCTGACCGGTCAGTTGGTCCTCGATGATGCTGCGCTTTTCCTCCACCACCAGGATCTCGTCCAGGCCCTCGGCGAACTCGTGCACCGACACCGGCTCCAGCGGCCAGCTCATGCCGACCTTGAGCACGCGCAGGCCGACCTGGGCACAGAGCTGCTCGTCCAGACCGAGGTCGTTGAGCGCCTGACGTACATCCAGGTAGGACTTGCCGGTGGTGATGATACCCAGGCGCGGGTTGGGCGAATCGAGCTTGATCTGGTTGAGGTTGTTGGCCAGGGCGAAGGCGCGCGCGGCGTAGATCTTGTAAGTGTTGAGGCGCTTTTCCTGGACCAGGGGCGGGTCCGGCCAGCGGATATGCACGCCGTCTTCCGGCAGCTTGAAGTCGGTGGGAATCTTCACCTCGACCCGCAGCGGGTCGACATCCACCACGGCCGAGGAATCGACGTTCTCGGCGATGGTCTTCAGCGCCACCCAGCAACCGCTGTAGCGCGACAGTTCCCAGCCGATGATGCCGTAGTCGAGGATCTCCTGAACGTTGGCCGGGTTCAGCACCGGGATCGAGGCGGCGATAAAAGCGTGCTCGCTCTGGTGGGCGATGCTCGAGGACTTGCAGCCATGGTCGTCGCCGGCCAGCAGCAGCACGCCGCCATGCGGCGATACGCCGGCCGAGTTGCCGTGCTTGAACACGTCGCCGCAGCGATCCACACCCGGGCCTTTGCCGTACCACATGGCGAACACGCCGTCGTAGCGCGCGCCGGGAAACAGGCTGGTCTGCTGACTACCCCAGCAGGCGGTGGCGGCCAACTCTTCGTTGACCCCGGGCTGGAAGTGGATGTGGTTGTCCTTGAGGTACTGCTTGGCGTCCCACAGGCTCTTGTCCAGGTTGCCCAGCGGCGAGCCGCGGTAACCGGAAATGAAGCAGGCGGTGTTCAGACCATGGGCGGCGTCACGCTGTTTCTGCAGCATGGGCAGGCGGGTCAGCGCCTGGGTGCCGGTCAGGTAGAGGTGACCGGTGGCGAGACGGTACTTGTCATCCAGGCGGATCTCGGCCAGTGACATGGGGTGCTCCTCTTATTCTTATGGAGAGCGGGGATGGCAACGGTAGGTGCCACCCTGTTCTGCCCCGCCAGGATCGCTGTACGGGACGACTGGCAAAGATCATGACCGAGGAGTTCCGCTTTTTTCTTTCTATTTGCGGGCCGGATTGCTGATACTGCGCATGATCCTTCCAACAATCACAAGAAAATGGAAACAGTCATGCAGGACAAGCTGAGCCCCATCGACCGCAAGATTCTTCGCCTGCTGCAGCACGACGCCGACCTGTCCGCCGCCGAGGTGGCGGAAAAGGTCGAGCTGTCGCAATCGCCGTGCTGGCGGCGGATTCACCGCATGCAGGAGGAAGGCCTGATCGAACGCAAGGTCGCCCTGCTCAACCCCAAGCAGCTGGGCCTGGGCATGACGGTGTTCGTCGACATCAAGCTGTCGGCCCATGGCCGCGGCAATCTGGAAGAGTTCGAGCAGGCGGTGGTGGGCTACCCGCAGGTGCTGGAGTGCTACACCATGGCCGGCGGCTCGGACTACCTGCTCAAGGTGGTGGCGCGCGACATCGCCGACTACGAGCGCTTCCTACGCGACCACCTGCTGCAGCGCCCGCACGTGCAGGAGGCGCACTCGCATATCGCCATGAGCGAGGTCAAACGCACCACCGAGCTGCCGCTGGATTGACCCAAAGGTCGAGGTAGGGTGCGCGCAATGCGTCGCGCACGGCGCACCCTAGGGCGTTACCACATCAGATCATCGGGAATCTGATAGGCCGCGTAGGGATCGTCGGTGTCCGGCGCTTCGACGTGGGTATTGAGCAGAACGATGCGCGAGGCATCGCGCTCCTGGATCTTCAGCGCGGCTTCACGCGGAATGACCTCATAACCACCGCCATGGCGGACGATGGCCAGCCAGCCGTTGGACAGCTTGTTGCGCATCATGGTGTTGACCGGCAGGCGTTTGACCTTCTTGTCATCGACGAAGTTGTAGTAGTCGTCGCCGTCGAGCTTGGGCAGGCGCGAGCGCTCGATCAGTTGCTTGATCTGCGCCGCACGGGCCTTCTGTTCGGCCTTTTCCTGCTGCTGACGATTGAGCTCCTGATCACGCGCGGCCTTTTCGGCCTGCGCCTGCAGCGCAGCCTGGCGTGCGCTGTCGTCCAGTTCGGCCTGGCCCTTGTGCGCCAGACGCTTCTGCTTCTGCTGCTGCTTGCCAACCTGCTTGGCCTGTTTTTCGTTGACCAGGCCGGCTTTGAGCAGCTGGTCGCGCAGGGAAAGACCCATGGCTAAAGATCCCGAACATGATTTTGTTGCGGCAGCGACGATTCACGCTGCCAGTCCAAGGCGCCCAGCATAAGGGCTAAGGCGCAGCGGCTCCAGCCCGAAAACCAAGCCGTAGCCGGGATGCACGTCAGGAGGGGCGAGTCAGCCGTTCCCGGATATGGCGTTCAGCAACCGGGCGCCTGTTTCTCCAGCTTCTTGGCCTCGCCCCACAGGGCGTCCAGCTCCTCCAGCGAGCAGCCGTCCAGGCTGCGCCCGGCTTCCCGCACGCTTTGCTCGATGAAACGAAAGCGTCGTTCGAACTTGCCATTGGCAGCGCGCAGCGCGGCTTCCGGGTCGACCTTCAGGTGCCGCGCCAGGTTGGTGACGACGAACAGCAGATCGCCGATTTCCTCGGCAACCGCCTCGGCATCGTTCTCGCTCATGGCTTCGAGCACCTCGTCCAGCTCTTCGCGCACCTTGTCCACCACCGGCAGTGCTTCGGGCCAGTCGAAACCGACCTGGGCCGCACGCTTTTGCAACTTGGCCGCGCGCGAAAGCGCCGGCAATGCGGCGGGTACGTCATCGAGCAGCGACAGCTGCTCGGGGGCGGCGGCCTTTTCGGCGCGCTCCAGGGCCTTGAGTTCTTCCCAGCGCTGCTTGACCGCGGCCTCCTCCAGCCTGGCCGCATCCGGCGCGCCATACAGGTCGCCGTCGGGGAATACGTGCGGGTGACGGCGGATCAGCTTGGCGGTGATGCCGTCGACTACCCGCGCGAAATCGAAACGCCCCTCTTCCTGCGCCAGCTGGCTGTAATAGACCACCTGAAACAGCAGGTCGCCCAGCTCGCCGGGCAGGTGCTCGAAGTCGCCGCGCTCGATGGCGTCGGCGACCTCATACGCCTCCTCCAGGGTGTAGGGCACGATGGTGGCGTAGCTTTGCTTGAGGTCCCAGGGGCAGCCGTGTTGCGGATCGCGCAGACGCGCCATCAGGTGCAGCAGGTCGTCGAGTTGGTACATGAAAGCTTCCTGCTAGGCCACGCGGTGGCGACGCGCCTCGATGATATTGGGCAACTGGCCGATACGCGCCAGCAGACGGCCAAGCGCATCGAGCCCGGGAATCTCCACGGTGATCGACATGGAGGCGGTGTTGTCCTCCTTATTCGAGCGCGTGTTGACCGCCAGCACGTTGAGCTTCTCGTTGAGCAGCACCTGGGTGACGTCACGCAGCAGACCGGAGCGGTCGTACGCCTTGATGACAATTTCCACCGGGTAGGTCTGCACCGGCACCGGCCCCCAGCTCACCTGGATCATCCGTTCCGGCTCGCGCGCGGACTGCTGCAGCGCGGTGGGGCAATCCTGGCGATGAATGGTGACGCCACGACCGAGGGTGATGTAGCCGACGATGGGATCTCCCGGCAGCGGCTGGCAGCAGCCGGCCATCTGCGTCAACAGGTTGCCGACACCCTGGATCTGGATGTCGCCGCGCTTGCCCGGCTTGAAGCCCTGCGCCTTGCGCGGGATCAGTTCGAGCTGCTCGCTGCTGCGCTCCGGTTCGACCAGCTGCTGGGCCAGGTTGACCGCATGCGCCAGGCGCACGTCGCCGGCACCCAGCGCCGCGAACAGGTCCTCGGCGATTTTCAGGTTGGCCTTCTCGGCCAGCTTGTCGAAATCCACGCCGTGCAGGGCCAGGCGCGCCAGCTCGCGTTCGAGCAGCTGCTTGCCGGCAGCGACGTTCTGGTCGCGGTCCTGCAGCTTGAACCAGTGGACGATCTTGGCCCGCGCGCGGCTGGTGGTGACGTAGCCCAGGTTGGGGTTGAGCCAGTCGCGACTCGGCGAGCCCTGCTTGCTGGTGATGATCTCCACCTGCTCGCCGGTCTGCAGACTGTAGGTCAGCGGCACGATACGGCCGTTGATCTTGGCGCCGCGGCAGTTGTGACCGATCTCGGTGTGCACGCGGTAGGCGAAGTCCAGCGGCGTGGCCCCCTTGGGCAGGTCGATGGCGTGGCCGTCGGGGGTGAAGACGTAGACCCGATCCGGCTCGATGTCCACGCGCAGCTGTTCGGCCAGACCGCCGATATCGCCCAGCTCCTCGTGCCACTCGATAACCTGACGCAGCCAGGAAATCTTCTCTTCATAGTGGTTGGAGCCGGACTTGACGTCGGTGCCCTTGTAGCGCCAGTGCGCGCACACGCCCAGTTCGGCTTCTTCGTGCATGGAGTGGGTGCGGATCTGCACTTCCAGCACCTTGCCTTCCGGGCCGAGCACGGCAGTATGCAGCGAGCGGTAGCCGTTCTCCTTGGGGTTGGCGATGTAGTCGTCGAACTCCTTGGGAATGTGCCGCCACAGGGTGTGCACGATACCCAGGGTGGTGTAGCAGTCACGCACCTCCGGCACCAGCACGCGCACCGCACGCACGTCGTAGATCTGGCTGAACTGCAGGCCCTTGCGCTGCATCTTGCGCCAGATCGAATAGATGTGTTTCGCCCGGCCGCTGATATCGGCCTTGATGCCGGTGGCTTCCAGCTCCTGGCGCAGATGGGCCATGGCGTCGTTGATGTACTGTTCGCGATCCAGACGACGCTCGTGCAGCAGCTTGGCGATCTGCTTGTACTGCTCCGGCTCCAGGTAGCGGAAGGACAGGTCTTCCAGCTCCCACTTGATATGGCCGATGCCCAGGCGGTGGGCCAGCGGTGCATAGATGTCGAACACCTCGCGCGCCACACGCTGGCGTTTCTCTTCGTCGGCTTCCTTGACCGCGCGGATGGCGCAGGTGCGTTCGGCCAGCTTGATCAGCGCCACGCGCACGTCGTCGACCATGGCCACCAGCATCTTGCGCAGGTTCTCTACCTGCGTCTGCGAGCCGACCACCACCGATTCACGCGGATTGATACTGGCGCTGATCGCCGCCATGCGCAGCACGCCTTCGATCAGCTTGGCCACCACCGGACCGAAACGCTGGTGCACCGCGGCCAGGGTGATCTTGCCCTCGCGCACGCCACGATAGATGACCGCCGCGACCAGCGAATCCTGATCGAGCTTGAGGTCGGCGAGGATTTCCGCGATGTCGAGGCCGGCGCGGAACGTCGAGGCGCCCTCGCTCCAGTGATGCTGGGTGGTGTTGGCCTGCTGCTCCAGATCGCGGGCGAATTCGCAGGCCTCTTGCAGTGCCTGACGATCCAGCGCCGGGTCGACGCTGGCGACATGATCCAGCCAGGCCTCGAGATTGATGCTGCCGTCATCGTTGACTGGCTGATGCGCTCTTACCTGAACCATCGTCTTACCTTCCCTACGGTGCGCATAGGTCGCACCGAGCAGTCGCCGGCCTTCTCTGAGCCGGTCGGATTAACTGAAAGAACGTACCTCCTGTACGTCCCTGTGACACCGAACGTGCCACTTACCGCTAAATCTTTTCGAACAACGCCATGGCTTCGACATGCGCGGTCTGCGCGAACATGTCGAGAATCCCGGCACGGCGCAGCCGGTATCCCTGCTGCGCCAGCTCCGCGGCGTCGCGCGCCAGGGTGGTCGGGTTGCAGGAGACGTAGACCAGCCGCCGGGCGCCCAACGCACTCATCCCGCGCACCGCCTCCAGCGCGCCATCGCGCGGCGGATCGAGCAGCACAGCGGCAAAACCGCCACGCGCCCAGGTTTCATTGGCCAGCGGGTTGGACAGGTCGGCACGGAAAAAGTGCGCATTGTCCAGCCCGTTGCTCCGTGCGTTGGCCGCAGCCCGCGCGACCATCGCCTCGACACCTTCCACAGCCACCACTTCGGCTGCCTGACGCGCCAGCGGCAGGGCGAAATTGCCCAGGCCGCAGAACAGGTCCAGCACCCGCTCGCCGGGTTGCACTGACAACCAGTCTAGCGCCTGAGCGACCATGGCCTCGTTGACCGGACCGTTGACCTGCACGAAATCGCCCGGGCGATAGGCCAGCCGCAGCTGCCAGCGCGTCAACTCGAACCCCAGCTCGGCCGCCGGATCGTCGGGCTCTGGCTGTCCGTCGCCCTGCAGCCAGAGCTGCGCGCGATGCTCGCCGCAGAAGGCGCGCAGACGGCTCAGGTCGGCCTCGGGCAGTTGCGCGGTATGGCGCAGCAGCACGGCTTCGGCGGTGCCGCTGAACAGCTCCACATGCCCGACCGCCTGCGGTTTTTCCAGGCTGCGCAACAGCGCCGGCAATGCCCTGAAAATCGGCTGCAAGGGCTGTACCAGTACCGGGCAGTCGTCGATGGCGACGATGTCCTGGCTGGCTTCGGCGCGGAAACCGACCTGTAGCTGACGCGCCTTGGCATCCCAGCGCACGGCAACCCGCGCGCGGCGGCGGTAGCCGAACTCGGGGCCAACCAAGGGCGCCGCCCATTCATCCGGCTGCACGCCACCCAAACGTGACAACTGCTCGGTGAGCGTGCGCTGTTTCAGGGCGAGCTGATCGGCATGCGGCATGTGCTGCAGGTTGCAACCGCCACAGCGCTCGGCATGCATGCAGGGCGCCTCACGGCGCTCGCTGCTGGCGACGATGATGCGTTCGGCGCGCGCCTCGACGGTCTGGCTGCGGGCGCCGAGCACCCGCGCCTCGACCTGCTCGCCAGCCAGGGCGCCGCTGACGAACCAGGTACGCCCGCCTTCGAAGGCGATGCCGCGACCGTCACCGGCCAGGCGCTCGATGGCGAGCTTCTGCTTCTTGCCGACCGGGACCTGCGCCGCGCGACTGCCACCGCTGGGCTGAAAGCGCAGGTTGGAGCTGCGTCTGGCCATCAGTGGGTCGGTTCTTGGTAAACGCCGGTGGACAGGTAGCGGTCGCCGCGATCGCAGATGATCGCCACCAGCACCGCGTTCTCCACCTGCTGCGACAGGCGCAGCATGCCGGCCACCGAGCCGCCGGAAGACACGCCGCAGAAGATGCCCTCTTCCCGCGCCAGACGACGCATGACGTGCTCGGCCTCGGCCTGGCCCATGTCCATCACCTGGTCGACCCGTTCGGCCTGATAGATCTTCGGCAGGTATTCCTGCGGCCAGCGACGAATGCCGGGGATGGCCGAGCCTTCCTGCGGCTGCAGGCCGACGATCTGGATCGCCGGGTTCTGCTCCTTGAGATAGCGCGAGGTGCCCATGATGGTGCCGGTGGTGCCCATGGAGCTGATGAAGTGGGTGATGGTCCCGCCGGTCTGGCGCCAGATTTCCGGGCCGGTACCGCTGTAGTGCGCCTCGGGGTTGTCGCCATTGGCGAACTGATCGAGCACCTTGCCACGCCCTTCGGCCTGCAGCTTCTCGGCCAGATCACGCGCGCCCTCCATGCCCTCCTCCTTGCTGACCAGGATCAGCTCGGCGCCGTAGGCGGTCATCGCCCACTTGCGTTCGGCGGTGGAGTTGTCCGGCATGATCAGGATCATCTTGTAGCCCTTGATCGCCGCCGCCATCGCCAGGGCGATACCGGTATTGCCGCTGGTGGCTTCGATCAGGGTATCGCCAGGGCGGATATCGCCGCGCAGCTCGGCGCGGTTGATCATCGACAGCGCCGGGCGGTCCTTGACCGAGCCGGCCGGGTTGTTGCCTTCCAGCTTGACCAGCAGGGTGTTGCTGGTGTCGCCGCCCAGGCGCTGCAGGCGCACCAGGGGCGTGTTGCCGATGCAGTCGGCGATGGTGGGAAATTGCAGGGTCATGGGTCGCTCGAATCCAGACTGACGCGAAGGGGCGTCATGATACGCCGAACCCGCGAGCGCAGCATCCCGGCGAACGTAACGCGGCGCTGCGCGGCAGGCTCAGGTCGCCGGTAGCTGGATATGCACGCGCAGCCCGGGCTCGCCGTTGTGCGCCCATACGCGGCCGCCCTGCGTTTCCACCATGCTGCGGGCAATCGCCAGGCCCAGGCCGAAACCGTCGCCGCCGGGCCGCGCGGCACTGAGCCGGGTGAAGGGGCGGAAGATGGCTTCCAGTTCGCTCTCGGCGACTCCCGGCCCCTGGTCCTCGATCCACAGCAGCCAATCACCCGCCTCGCGCCGCCCGCCCAGGCGTACCGAGCCACCCTGCGGCGAGTGGCGAATGGCATTGCGCAGGATGTTCTCCAGCGCTTGCGCCAGGCCGTTGAGGTGCCCGATCACGCGGCAGTCGGCGGGCAGGTCGCAGGGCATGCGCTCGACGGGCCAGCCGGTTTCGAACGCGGCATTCTCGCGCAGCACGTCCCACAGCCGGGCGACGTCCACCTCCTCGCTCGGCAGGCGGGGCCTTTCGGTGTCCAGCCAGACCAGCTCGAGGGCGTCGCCCACCAGTTTCTCCATTTGCAGCACTTCACGCGCCAGGCGCTGGCGCAGGGCCTCGACGTCCTGTTCGCTCTCGCCGGCCACGCGCAGGCGCGCCAGCGGCGTGCGCAGCTCGTGGGACAGGTCGCGCAGCAGCTGACGCTGAAAGGCCACGGTGCCCTGCAGACGCTCGGCCATATGGTCGAAGCTGCGCGCCAGCTCGCCCAGCTCGTCCTTGCGTTGCGTCACCCGCGGACCCAGCCTGGCCGACAGATCGCCGGAACTCAGCGCCGCGGCCTGCCTGCGCAGCATCGCCAGCGGAGCGATGAGCAGACGATAGAGCAGCACAGCCAGGGCCACGGCCAGAAGTGCCGGCAGCAGGCGCTGCAACAGCAGTTCCCAGAGCTCGACGTACTGCCGTGGATCCAGGCGCTGCGGCAGCTCCAGCACCAGGCGCGCCTGGCCATCGCTGAACGGCACATAGAAGGTGGGCGTGCTGCCCGGTCGCCCCACCGGGAAATCCAGCCTGCGCACGAAATCCAGGCGCTGCTGCTGCGCCTCGTCAAGCGGCATCGACGACAGCGAGTGCTTGTGCTCGTCGACCACCGCCGCCCAGATTCCCTCGCGCTCGCGCAGCTGCTCGAGAAAGGTGTCCACACCGACGCTCCCGCCCTCGCGCCAGGCCGCCTCGGCCTCGCGCGCATGCTCGCGCAGCACCTGCCGAGTCGACTCGGGCAGATAGGAAGCGGTCTGGACCAGCAGCCGACCGACATCCGCATAGAGGCTGACCAGCAGCAGGCAGAACAGCGCAAGCGCTCCGGCCAGGCGCCAGAGCAGCGAGTGCCGACCCGGCAGGCTCATGCGCCGGCCTGCGCCAGGATGTAGCCCTTGCCCCAGACGGTGTCCACCCGCATCGCCTCGTAACCCACCGCCTGCAGCTTGCGGCGGATGTGGCTGACATGCATGTCGAGGCTGCGGTCATGCTGGGCATAGGCGCGGCGCAGCGCCTGCTGGTAAAGGAAGGGCTTGCTCAGCGCTTCGTCCTGGTGCCGCCACAGCAGCTCCAGCACCCGGTACTCGCTGGGCGTCAGACCGAGCCACTGACCGGCGTAGGCGACGTCGCTGCGGCCATCGTCGAACTGCAGGGCATCGTCGCCAACGCCCGGCTGCGGCTCACGGCGCTCGTAGGCGACGCGGCGCAAAATGGCCTCCACCCGCACGCTCAGCTCGCCCAGGCTGAAGGGCTTGGGCAGGTAATCGTCGGCGCCCTGGCTGAAACCGGCGATGCGATTCTGCTCATCGCCCAGCGCCGACATCAGCAACACTGGCACGCTGCGGCGCCGGCGCAGTTGCTGCAGGGCATCCAGACCGTTGATGCCCGGCAGCAGGATGTCCATCAGGATCAGGTCGAAATCTTCGCGCTCGGCCAGGCGCAACCCCTCGCTGCCATCATGGCTGAGGGTCACATCGAAGCCGCGGGCCACCAGGTGCGATTGCAGGTGACTGGCAAGCAGGGGGTCGTCCTCGACGGCGAGAATGCGGGCCGAGGGGCAGGCGTGGGTCATCATGGTGCAAACCGGGAAGGTAGATGCGAACAATTCTACCTATTAAACGACAATCGCTCATCTACAGATTCCGGCGCGCCGAGTCGCTACACTGCCCAGATGTCATAAAGGAGGAAAATCGTGTTCAAGGATCTAGGCATCAAAGGCCGCGTGCTGCTGCTCACCCTGCTACCCACCAGCCTGCTGGCACTGGTGCTGGGTGGCTACTTCACCTGGGTGCAATTGTCCGGTCTGCAGGCGCAGCTGCTGCAACGTGGCGAGATGCTGATAGAACACCTGGCGCCCCTGGCCGCCCCCGCCCTGCAGCAGCAGGACAAGGTACTGCTCGAACGCATCGCGCGGCAGTCGCTGGAACACCCGGACGTGCGTTCGGTGAGCTTCCTCGCCGCCGAGCGGGCGCCATTGGCGCACGCCGGACCGAGCATGCTCAACCCTGCGCCCAGCGATCAGCCGGGCATCAGCCTGCTCAGCGGCCAGGATGCCACGCGCTTTCTGCTGCCGGTCTACGACCAGCACCTGCTGGCCACCCGCTCGGCAGACAGCGAACGCAGCGCCCAGCTGCTCGGCTGGGTGGAGCTGGAGCTATCGCACCAGGGCACGCTGCTGATCGGCTACCGCAGCCTGTTCGCCAGCCTGCTGCTGATCGCCGGCGGTCTCGCCGTCACCGCCCTGCTGGCCCTGCGCATGGGCCGCAGCATCAACGAGCCGCTGCGTGCCATCAAGGCCGGCGTGGCCCAGCTCAAGGACGGCCATCTGGAAACCCGCCTGCCGCCGCTGGGCAGCCATGAGATGGACGAGCTGGCCGCCGGCATCAACCGCATGGCCGAGGCGCTGCAGAATGCCCAGGAAGAGCTGCAGCACAGCATCGAGCAGGCCACCGAGGACGTGCGGCAGAACCTCGAAACCATCGAGATCCAGAACATCGAGCTGGACTTCGCGCGCAAGGAAGCCCTGGAGGCCAGCCGCATCAAGTCCGAGTTCCTGGCCAACATGAGCCACGAGATTCGCACCCCGCTCAACGGCATTCTCGGCTTCACCAACCTGCTGCAGAAGAGTGAGCTCAGCCCGCGCCAGCAGGACTATCTGGCAACCATCGAGAAATCCGCCGACAGCCTGCTCGGCATCATCAACGAGGTGCTCGACTTCTCCAAGATCGAGGCCGGCAAGCTGGTGCTGGAGAGCATCCCCTTCAACCTGCGCGACCTGCTGCAGGACACCCTGACCATCCTCGCCCCCGCCGCCCACGAGAAACAGCTGGAGCTGATCAGCCTGATCTACCGCGACACGCCACTGGCCCTGCGCGGCGACCCGCTGCGCCTGAAACAGGTGCTGACCAACCTGGTCAGCAACGCCATCAAGTTCACCCGCGAAGGCACTATCGTCATGCGCGCCATGGTCGAGGACGAGAGCGTCGACAGCGCCCAGCTGCGCATCAGCGTGATGGACACCGGCATCGGCCTGTCCGACGAGGATCTGCGCGCGCTGTTCCAGGCCTTTAGCCAGGCCGACAATTCCCTCAGCCGCCAGGCCGGCGGCACCGGCCTGGGCCTGGTGATCTCCAAGCGCCTGATCGAACAGATGGGCGGCGAGATCGGCGTCGACAGCACCCCGGGCGAAGGCTCGGAATTCTGGATCAGCCTGAGCCTGCCGAAAGCCCGCGACGATGCCGACGACCTGCCGCGTACGCCGCTGCAGGGCCGCCGCGTGGCGGTGCTGGAAAGCCACGAACTGGCCCGCCAGGCGCTCACCCACCAGTTGGAAGACTGCGGTCTCGAGGTGGAAAGCTTCGCCGGCCTGCAGCCACTGCTCGAGGCCGTGAGCCAGCAGCATCAGCACGAACGGCCGCTGAGCCTGGCAGTGCTCGGCATCACCGCCGAGCAGTTGCCGCCCGAGGCGCTGGCGCAACACATCTGGGACCTCGACCGCCTTGGCTGCAAGACCCTGGTGCTGTGCCCGACCACCGAACTGGGGCTGTTCCACGAATCGCTGCCCGATGCCTACACCCAGCTGCAGGCCAAACCGCCGTGCACGCGCAAGCTGCACAAGGCGCTGGTCGAGATGCTCTGCCCCCAGCGCGGGCCCGGCGAGCCCAGCGCGCCGGTCAACGGCCGCAGACCGCAGATTCTCTGCGTCGACGACAACCCGGCCAACCTGCTGCTGGTGCAAACCCTGCTGGACGATCTCGGCGCCCAGGTCACGGCCGTGGACAGCGGCTTCGCCGCCATCGAAGCGGTGCAGCACGGCAGTTTCGATCTGGTGTTCATGGACGTGCAGATGCCGGGCATGGACGGCCGTCAGGCCACCGAGGCCATCCGCCAGTGGGAAGGCGAACAGGGCCGCAGCGCCACGCCGATCATCGCCCTGACCGCCCATGCACTGGCCAACGAGAAGCGCACCCTGCTGCAAAGCGGCATGGACGACTACCTGACCAAACCGATCAACGAGCGCCAGCTGTGCCAGGTCATCCTCAAGTGGACCGGCCTGAGCCTGCGCAACCAGCCCGCACACAAACCCGTATCGCCCGCCCCGGCGCCCTCGCAGATCAAGGTGCTCGACGCCGAGGAAGGGCTGCGTCTGGCCGCCGGCAAGGCCGATCTGGCCGCCGACATGCTGAGCATGCTGCTGGCCGGCCTGCCGGGTGATCGCCAGGCCATTCGCCAGGCTCGCGATGCCGGCGAACGCACTGCGCTGATCGAGCGCGTACACCGCCTGCATGGCGCGACCCGCTACTGCGGCGTGCCGCAACTGCGCGCCGCCTGTCAACGTAGCGAAACCCTGCTCAAGCAGGATGACCCGGAGGCTCAGCGCGCGCTGGACGAACTGGACGCAGCCATCGCCCGCCTCACCGAAGCCACGGCCCAGAGCGCCTGAGGACTCGCCATGCGCATCTGTCTGTTCAGCAGCAAGCCCTATGACCGCGACAGCTTCCTCGCCAGCGCACGCCCGCAAGACTGGCAGCTGCAGTTCCACGAGACGCGCCTGACCGCGGCCAGTGCCGCGCTGGCCGACGGCTGCGAGGTGGTCTGCGCCTTCATCAACGATGATCTGTCGGCACCGGTGCTGGAGCGTCTGGCGGCGGGCGGCACACGCCTGATCGCCCTGCGCTCGGCCGGCTACAACCATGTTGACCTCGCGGCAGCGCAACGCCTGCAGCTACCCGTGGTACGCGTGCCGGCCTATTCGCCGCATGCGGTAGCCGAACATGCCGTGGCGCTGATCCTGGCGCTGAACCGGCGCATCCACCGGGCCTTCAACCGCACCCGCGAGGGGGATTTCTCGCTGCACGGGCTGAGCGGCTTCGACCTGCACGGCAAGACTGTCGGGGTGATAGGCGGCGGCAAGATCGGCCAGGCGTTCGCCCGCATCATGCATGGCTTCGGCTGCCAGGTGCTGGTCTACGATCCGTTCCCGCTCGCCGGGCTCGATGCCATCGGCGCGCGCCAGGCGCCATTGGACGAGGTGATCGGCCAGAGCGACATCCTCAGCCTGCACTGCCCGTTGACGGAGGCCAGCTACCACCTGATCGATGCCACTCGCCTGGCGCAGATGAAGCGCGGCGTCATGCTGATCAATACCGGCCGCGGCGCGCTGGTCGACACCCCGGCGCTGATCGGCGCGCTGAAAAGCGGCCGGCTCGGCTACCTGGGCCTGGACGTGTACGAAGAGGAATCGGAACTGTTCTTCGAAGACCATTCCGACCTGCCGCTGCAGGACGACACCCTGGCCCGCCTGCTGACCTTCCCCAACGTCATCATCACCGCGCACCAGGCCTTTCTTACCCATGAAGCCCTGGCCGCCATCGCCCGCACCACGCTGGACAACATCGCCGCCTGGCTCGCCGGCAGCCCGCGCAATGAGGTCAAGGCCGGCGCGTGATAGCATGCCGGCTGATCCGGAGGACCCATGGCCGAACACGATTTCCGTTATTCCCTGCTCAACCCGCAACACACCCTCACCGAATGCCGCGCCCTGGCGCCGGGCCGCTATCAGGTCACCGGCAACGGCGGCTCGATCCAGGCAGGTGACGCGCTTCTGGTCACCCTCAAGGGCAGCCGCGACCTGCACATGCGCCTGGAGGTGGAAAAGGTCCGCCATCTGATCAACCCGCCCGGCCAATGGCTGGCCGTGTGCAAGGGCCCGCAGTTCAAGGAACTGGCCATCCACAACTGGCAGGTGAACTGCGACGGCTGCGGCAAGCAGCTGGACTTCGAATTCGCCGTCGATGCGGCGCTCGGCAAGGCGGCGCAAGCCCCGGCCGCCGAGGCCCGCATCGCCGAGCTGGGCTGGCGCAACGACGCCGGCCGGCATCTGTGCCGCAACTGCCAGGAGGCCTGAAACCATGCATCGCACCCTCCCCTTCGCCCTGCTCGCCGCCGCCCTGACCGGCTGCGCCAGCGACGCACCGCAACTGGAAACCGAGCGCAGCTACCGCGTGGAATGGATCGGCGAACGCCCGCTGATCGACCGCAGCCACCTGACCGTCACCTTCGCCGCCGACGGCCGCGCCCATGGCCATGCTGGCTGCAACCACTGGTTCGCCGGCTATTCGCTCAAGGGCGACGCGCTCAGCTTCGAGCCCGCCGGCAGCACCCGCAAGATGTGCGCACCAGCGCTGATGGAACAGGAGCAGCGCTTCCTCGCGGCGCTCGACGAGGTGCAGCGCTGGGACTTCAACGGCATTGGCCAACTGCAGCTGTGGCCGGCCAGCGGCAAGCCGATTCGCCTCTGGGCGGAGTGACACGACGCTCGCCCTACAGGACGCACTCTGTTCCTGTAGGAGCGGCTTCAGCCGCGATAAAACCTCGCGGCTAAAGCCCCTCCCACAAGGGCAACTAGGCGAACAGCTCCAGCTGCTCCTGCCGGCCGCGCAGATCGTGCAGCCTGACCCCCAAGCCGAGCAGGCGCACCGGCTTGTCGCCACGGGCATAGGCACTGGCCAGCAACTGCCGATAACTGTCCAGATCGCGGCTGGCCCCCGCTTGCTCCAGTGTGGTCTGGGTAAAGTCGTGAAACTTGACCTTGACGAAGGGCTTGTCCGGCCGGTAGCTGGAATCCAGGCGCTGCAGGCGGCCGTTCATCTCCTCGAGCAGCGCCGGCAGCTTCTCCAGGCAGGCTTCCAGATCGGGCAGGTCCTGATCATAGGTATGCTCCACGCTCAGCGACTGGCGGCGGCTGTCGACCTTGACCTCGCGCTCGTCGATGCCATGGGCCAGACGCCACAGGCGTTCGCCGAAACTGCCGAACTCGCGCACCAGCGCCAGCTTGTTCCATTCCCGCAGATCCAGACAGGTGCGAATCCCTAAGCGCGTCAGCTTGTCCGCCGTGACCTTGCCGACCCCGTGCAGCTTGCTTACCGGCAACGCCGTGACGAACTCGTCCACCTGATCGGGGGTGATCACGAACAGCCCGTTGGGCTTGCGCCAGTCGCTGGCGATCTTGGCCAGGAACTTGTTCGGCGCCACCCCGGCCGACACCGTGATGTGCAGCTCCTGCGCCACGCGCCGACGAATCTCCTGGGCGATGCGCGTGGCGCTGCCGGCGAAATGCGGCGAGTCGCTCACGTCCAGATAGGCCTCATCCAGCGACAGCGGCTCGATCAGATCGGTGAACTGGCGAAAGATGCCGTGAATCTCCCGCGACACCGAGCGGTACACCTCGAAGCGCGGTTTGACGATCAGCAGGTCCGGGCACAGCTTCAACGCATGCCGCGACGACATCGCCGAGCGCACACCATAGGCGCGCGCTTCATAGTTGCAGGTGGCGATTACCCCGCGACGGTCCGCCGAACCGCCGACGGCCAGCGGACGATTGGCCAGGCTCGGGTCGTCACGCATCTCGATGGCGGCGTAGAAGCAGTCGCAGTCGATGTGGATGATTTTTCGCTGTTTCATAGCGCGGGGATTCTACCTGCACAAACCGGGGCAAGGGCTCTGCGCGACGCAGGCGTCCTCGTTCGCACATATGAATTCACATGATGAATAGCTGGCATCACGACATGCCATTTCCCAAATAACTCTGCGTTGCCTAGGGTGGTCGGCGAGCGCAGCGCCACAGCGGCGCTTCCCGTCATCGCCGCGAGCCGGCTAGCAGGCCCGCCGCGCCAACCGTCCAGCCCGGAGTTGATCATGCAAGATGCCGTCATCGTTTCCACCGCCCGCACACCGATCGCCAAGGCGTTCCGTGGTGCCTTCAACGACCTCAAGGCGCCCAGCATGAGCGCTATCGCCATCCAGGCCGCGGTGCAACGCGCCGGTATCGAGCCTGCCGAGATCGAGGATGTGGTGATGGGTACCGCGATGCAGGGCGGCACTGCCTCCACCAACCTGGCGCGTCTGTCCCTGCTGGCCGCCGGGCTGCCGCTGTCGGTCAGCGGGCAGACCATCGACCGCCAGTGTGCCTCCGGCCTGATGGCGATCTCCATCGCCGCCAAGCAGATCATGGTCGACGGCATGGCCGTCACCATCGGCGCCGGTCAGGAGCAGATCAGCCTGGTGCAGAACCACCATATGCAGTGGGCCGGCGCGGATGCGGACGCCCAGGTCATTCGCCAGGCCGAGCATGCCTACATGCCCATGCTGCAAACCGCCGAGCTGGTGGCCAGGCGCTATGGCATCAGCCGCGAAGCGCAGGATGCCTATGCCCTGGAATCGCAGCGGCGCACAGCCGCGGCACAGGACGCCGGGCTGTTCGCCGAGGAGATAGTGGCGGTCAGCGCACGCAAGAAACGGGTGGACAAGGAAACCGGCGCGGTCAGCTTCGAAGACGTCACCCTCCGCCTCGACGAGGGCAATCGCCCGCAGACCGCGCTGGCCGACCTGCAGGCTCTCAGGCCGGTGATCGAGGGTGGCTGCATCACCGCCGGCAACGCCAGCCAGTTGTCAGATGGTGCCAGCGCCTGCGTGCTGATGAGCGGAGCCCTGGCCGCCCAGCGCGGGATTGCCCCGCTGGGCCTGTATCGCGGCATTGCCGTGGCCGGTTTGGCGCCGGAGGAGATGGGCATAGGCCCGGTGTTCGCCGTGCCCAAGCTGCTCCGCCAGCATGGCCTGACGGTCGATGACATCGGCCTGTGGGAGCTCAACGAAGCCTTCGCCTGCCAGGTGCTGTACAGCGCCGAAAAACTGGGCATCGATCCGACCCGGCTCAACGTCAACGGTGGCGCCATCGCCATCGGCCATCCCTACGGCATGAGCGGCGCGCGCATGGTCGGCCACGCCCTGCTGGAGGGTAAACGCCGTGGCGTGAAATACGTGGTGGTGACCATGTGCGTAGGCGGCGGCATGGGCGCCGCCGGTCTGTTCGAAGTGCTGTAAGTCCCTCCTCTGCCCGGCAGACCAGGGCGACGCTCCGGTTTGCCGGCTGATGCCTAACGCAATCAGCGTCGCCTCTTGCAAGGCCTGCACATATCAATAGCGAAGTTGTTCCTCAGAGCCTGTTCCGCACTTCAGTGTTGGCGCTGACTGTCCTGCACTTATTCCCATTCCATTACGTTATGGGCTGCATCGAACTCTTGTATTAGTTGTGCAGAAAGTTAACTGACTAGCATCGGCAAACATTATCCAGCCGATGAGAACAACACATTGAATCTCGGAAAAATCATCAGCCGTAGTGCACGTTACTGGCCAGACCATGAGGCACTGGTCGACAGCAAACAGCGCATCACCTTCGCCCAGCTCGAACGCCGTACCAATCGCCTGGCCTCGGGTCTGTTCGATCTTGGCCTGCAGCCGGAGGCCCACATCGCCATCCTGGCCCTGAACCGGGTCGAACTGGCCGAAGCGGAAGTCGCCTTCTACAAGGCGGCGATGGTCAAGGTACCGATCAACGCCCGCCTGTCCCTGGACGAGATCATCCAGATCCTCAACGACTCGCACAGCCAGGCGGTGATCACCGAGGGTCGCTTCGCCGCGGCCCTGCAGGCACGCCGTGCGGAGACGCCGCGCCTGCGCTGGATCATCTCGCTCGACGACGAGGCCGGCGATATCGCCTATCGCGCGCTGCTGGCGGGCGGCAGCGAGGCGCCGGTGCACAGCGACCCGGCCGACGATGCCCTGGCCGTGCTGCACTACACCTCCGGCAGTTCCGGGGTACTCAAGGCTGCCATGCTCAGCTTCGGCAACCGCAAGGCGCTGATCCGCAAGAGCATCGCCAGCCCTACCCGCCGCGCCGCGCCGGGCGACGTGATGGCCCATGTCGGCCCCATCACCCACGCCAGCGGCATGCAGATCATGCCGCTGCTGGCGGTAGGCGCCTGCAACCTGCTGCTGGAGCGCTACGACGACCGTCTGCTGCTGGAGACCATCGAGCGCGAACGGGTGACCCGCCTGTTCCTGGTGCCGGCAATGATCAATCGCCTGGTCAACTTCCCCGAGGTGGAGCGCTTCGATCTCTCCAGCCTGCGCCTGGTGATGTACGGCGCAGCGCCCATGGCGCCAGCGCTGGTCAAGCGCGCCATCGAAGTGTTCGGCCCCATCCTGGCCCAGGGCTATGGCGCGGGCGAGACCTGTTCGCTGGTCACGGTGCTGACCGAGCAGGACCACCTGATCGAGGACGGCGACTTCAGCCGCCTGGCCTCGTGCGGCCGCTGTTACTTCGAGACCGACCTGCGGGTGGTCAACGACAACTTCGAAGACGTGAAGCCCGGCGAAATCGGCGAAATCGTGGTCAAGGGCCCGGACATCATGCAGGGCTACTGGCAGGCGCCGGAGCTGACCGCAGAAGTGATGCGCGACGGCTACTACCTCACCGGCGACCTGGCCACGGTGGACGAGCGTGGTTACGTGTTCATCGTCGACCGCAAGAAGGAAATGATCATTTCCGGCGGCTTCAACATCTACCCCACCGAAGTGGAACAGGTGCTCTACAGCCTGCCCCAGGTGTTCGAGGCAGCCGTGGTCGGCGTGCCCGACGAGCAATGGGGCGAAGCCGTGCGCGCCGTGGTGGTGCTCAAGCCGGGCGAGAGCCTGAGCGCGGAGGCCATCATCGAGCACTGCGGGCGCAGCCTGGCCAGCTTCAAGAAGCCGCGCGCGGTGGACTTCGCCAAGGAGCTGCCGAAGAACCCCAACGGCAAGGTGGTGCGTCGCCTGATTCGCGAAGCCTACTGGCAGAACAGCGACCGCCGCATCTGAGGAAACGGACATGATCAAGCCAAGTGAAAAAGCCGCTCGCCTGATCGAGGGCATCAACGCCTTCGTTCGCGACGAACTCGACCCGCTCGCCAAGCGCGAAGGCATCGTCTGGGGCGAGCCGGTGGCCAGGTCGCTGCTACGCGATATCTGGAGCCGCTCCTGCGAGCTGGGTTTCTACAACGCCATGCTGCCGCAGGCCCTGGGCGGCGCCGGCCTGGGCGTCGCCGACCTGTGCGCGCTCAAGGAAGCGGCGGTGCTCACTGGCTCGCCGCTGGCACCGCACATCCTCGGAGAGCTGTCCGGTCCACCACGGGTCGGCCACCTGTTCAAGGTCGCCAACCAGTATCAGGTGGAAACCTTCCTGGGGCCGATCTGCCGCGCCGAGAAGGCGGTGTGCTTCGCTCTCACCGAGGCCGAGGCCGGCTCGGACGCCACCGCCATCGGCACCGAGGCGCGCCTGGAGGGCGAGCACTACGTGCTCAATGGCGCCAAGCGCTACATCTCCGGCGCGCCCTATGCCGACCTCGCCGTGCTGCTCGCGGTCACCGGCCCGGGCCGCGGCCCGCAAGGCATCTCGGCGTTCTTCATCGACCTGCACGCCGAGGGCGTGAGCATCGACAGCGACTATTCGGTGATGTCCGGCGGCGGCGCGCATGGCAACATCCTGCTCAAGGACGTGCGCGTGCCGGTGGCGAACCGCATCGGCGAAGAAGGCGCCGGCTTCAAACTGGCCATGGGGCGTATCACCCTCAATCGCCTGCTGCATTGCCCGACCATGCTCGGCATGGCCGGCCTGGCGCTGAACCTGTCGCTGGACTATGCGCGCACGCGCAAGCAGTTCGGCCAGCCGATCGCCATGTTCCAGTCGATCAACCATATGCTCGCCGACATGGCCACCGAGCTGTACGCCGCGCGCAGCATGATGTACGCCACGGCAGCGCACAACGACGCCGGCGGCGACATCAAGGTGCAGGCGCCGATGTGCAAGCTGTACGCCTCGGAAACCGCCTTCCGCATCGCTGACAGAGCGGTGCAGATCCATGGCGGCGCCGGCCTGATCAAGGGCCATCCGGTCGAGTGGATATTCCGCGCGAGCCGAATGATGCGCATCCTGACAGGCACCAGCGAGATTCAGCGCAACACCATCGCCAAGGGCATCCTGATGCCCGGCTAGGGCGCAGGACAGGCCCGCCCCCCACGCGGGGCGGGCTTTTTTTCATAAGAACAAGATCAGAGAATTTCCCCATGACACTGCAAGCCCCTGCCTTCAGTCCTCGCAAAGCCTGGACTATCGCCTTCCTGCTGGCCTTCATGATGCTGGTCAACTTCCTCGACAAGGTGGTGATCGGCCTGGTAGCCGTGCCGATGACCCAGGAACTGGGCCTGAGCCCGACCGAGTTCGGCCTGATCGGCGGCGCCCTGCACTGGTTCTTCGCCATTTCGGCGGTGATTGGCGGCTTTCTCGCCAACCGTCGGCCAACCCGTACCCTGCTGCTGGGCATGGGCCTGTTCTGGTCGCTGATCCAGTTGCCCATGCTGTTCGCCAGCTCGCTGTGGATGATCGTCGCCTGCCGGGTGCTGCTCGGCATCGGCGAAGGTCCCGCCTCGCCGGTGGCCACACACGCGCTGTACAAGTGGTTCCCCAACGACCGCCGCAGCCTGCCGGTGGCCCTGCTGCACTCCGGCAGCGCCATGGGCCTGCTGGTGGCCGGCGCGATGATTCCCTGGATCAGCCTGAACTACGGATGGCGGGTCAACTTCGCGGTACTGGCGGCCATCGGCGCGGTGTGGTGCGTGCTGTGGCTGCGCTTCGGTCGTGAAGGCAGCCTCGACAGCCTGCGCGCCGGCCAGCTGATGCCGGATACGGAGCGCCTGCCCTATCGCCGACTGCTCAGCGACGGCAGCGTGCTGGGCAACTACATCTGCCACTTCGCCGCCAACTGGTCGCTGGCGCTCACCCTGACCTGGGTGCCCAGCTACCTGGAGATCGGCCTGGGTATCGACCCGCTGAAGACCGGGCATATCTTCGTCATGTTCGTGGTGGTGACCACCCCGCTCAGTCTGTTCATGGCCTGGCTGTCACAGCGTCTGATGCGCAGCGGCTACTCGTCGCGCGTGGCGCGCGGCGCGTTCGTTTCGCTGTGCCTGATTGCCAGCGGCCTGCTGTCGGCCTCGCTGATGCTTACCGAGCTGTCGGTCGCCACCCGTATCGCCTGCCTGACGCTGAGCGGCGGCCTGGCCCTGGTGATGTACTCGGTAGGCCCGGCGATGCTGGGCGAATTCACCCCCAGCAGCCAGCGCGGCGGCATCCTCGCCATTGGCAATGCGGTGGCCTCGCTGGCCGGTCTGTCAGCGCCGGTAATCACCGGCATGCTGGTGCAGGGCGCCGGCGCCGCGCATCCGCTGGGCTATGCCCAGGGCTTTCTGGTGTGCGGCGGTGTGCTGGTGGTCGCCGGCCTGATCGGTCTGGTGAGCATGAATCCGCAGCGCTCGCGAGAGCGCCTGGGGTCTCAGGAAGTCGCGTCCGCCGCCTGCTCACGGGCCTGATCCGCCTCTGCGCTGCGCTCGATCAGGCTGCCGCGCCAGCGGCCGTCGCTGACCATTTCCAACAGCAGCCCGCGCACCAGATCACGCATGCAGGACGCCGCGAACGACAACGGCCGGTGCGCGGAATGGGCGATGGAGACGGTGCGGGTGATGCGCGGCTCGACGATCAGCCGCGCCGCCGTGGATTCGAACAGCTCCGCCAGCGGCGGCCAGTTGCAGATGGTCGCAGCCAGGCCATGCCGCACCAGGCTGGCGATACCCGGCGCGGACTGCTGTTCGAATACCACATTGAGCGTCACTCCCGCCTCCATCGCCGCCTGCTCGATGCGGCGGCGCAAGTGCAGCGCCTTGGGCGCCATCACCAGGCGGGTGCTCGCCGCCTGAGCCAGGCTGATTGGCGTACCACTCTCGGCGCTCGAACCCGGCCCGACCCAGTACAGATCCTCGGTAAAGATCGGCTCGGCAATCACGTGCTCGAGCTCCTCGGCGTTGGGCAGCACACCGAAATCCACCTTGCCCAGCTCGATGGACTGGCCACCCTCGCGCGTCAGCCCATCGCAGATGGTCAGATTGATGGAAGGAAACTTGTCCTCGGCACGGCGAATGATCTCCGGCAGCAGCAATGCCGAAACCGTCGCCGGAATCGAGATGGACACATGCCCGATGGGATTGCCGCGCGTCGAGGCCAGTTCGTCCTTCACCGAATCGAGCTTCTGCACCACCGAACGTGACACCTCATACAGCCTTCGCCCGGCATCGGTCAGTGCCACGCCGTCATGCTGACGCTCCAGCAGCTGCATCTCCAGTTCGCTCTCCAGCAGGCTGATCTGCCGGCTCAGGGCGGGCTGGGCGACATAGGCGCGGCGGGCGGCAGCGGAAAAACTGCCGGCCTCGGCAATGGCGATGAGGTAGCGAAGCTGTTTGAGGGTCATGCGGTTCTCTCTGGCTATGCCGAAGCGTTATGGCAACTATCCGAAGACACTATTTGTCGGCTTTTTCTGGCGCACCTAGTATCGCCGAAACACTGAAACCCAGGGAGTGCAAATATCCGAAGTTGGCGCATAAGTCCATGAGTATTTGCGCATCATTGAATGCCTGCCGAACTAAGAAATGCCGCGCTTATTGCCTCGCAACTTATCAGCACATTCGCCATTAAATTCTCACTCGACAACAAAGAGGATAATGAGTGATGAGATTAAACGTGCGGACTTTAAATAAGTCCCCCTATCTTTTATTGCCACTGAGTTGCCTGATCGGCTCGGCAACGGCGGCGAACTTCCAGTTCGGCGAGTTCGAAGGCCAGCTGGATTCCTCACTGTCGATCGGCACCAGCATCGCCACGTCCAATCCGGCCCCCAAGCTGATGCGCAGCGCCAGCGGCGACGACGGTCGACGCAACTTCGGCGCTGGCGACGCCTTTTCCGGACTGTTCAAGGGCACCCACGACCTGGAACTGCGCCATGGCGACTTCGGCGCCTTCCTGCGCGGCAGCTACTGGTACGACTATGTGCTGCGTGATCGCGAACAGCCCTTCAAGGACGTGGTCGACAACAACCGCAAGCGCTCGGCGAAATCGGCCGGCGCAGAGCTGCTGGACGCCTTCGTCTACTACAACTATGCCCTCGCCGATCAACCCGGCTCCGCACGTCTGGGCAAGCAGGTGGTCAACTGGGGCGAGAGCACCTTCATCCAGGGTGGCCTCAACACGGTCAACCCCTACAACCTGTCGGCATTGCGCCGGCCGGGTGCCGAGGTCAAGGAAGGCCTGGTACCGGTGAACATGTTCTATCTGTCGCAGAACCTCAGCGAAGCGCTTTCCGGCGACTTCTTCTACCAGCTGGACTGGGAACAGACCCAGCTCGACAACTGCGGCACCTTCTTTTCCAGCAGCGACTTCCTGGCCGATGGCTGCGACGGTCTGGACGTCGGCGCGGTGCTCACCGGCAATCCTGCGGCAGTTGCAGCGCTGGCCCCCTTCGAGGTCAATCTCACCGACGAGGGCATCCGCATTCCGCGCGCCAAGGATCAGGACGCACGCAACGGCGGGCAATGGGGCCTGTCGCTGCGCTGGTTCGCCGCCGAACTGGATACGGAGTTCGGTGCCTTCGTCGCCAACTACCACAGCCGCCTGCCCTACATGGGCACCATCAGCAGCCCCTACTACAACAGCACGGTGTTCGGCCCAACACTCAACGGCGCCCTGCGCCTCGGCACCTCTCAGTACGTGGTGCAGTACCCTGAAGACATCCGTCTGTACGGCCTTACCTTCGCCACCAACCTGTCCACCGGGACGGCGCTGCAGGGCGAGATCAGCTACCGGCCGAACATGCCGATCCAGCTCAACGGCACCGATATCATCCAGTCGCTGCTCAATGCCCCGGCGCGCTCGCCGCTGGTGGCACAGGGCATCCGCCCCAACGCACCTAACACGCTGTTCAATGGCTACCGGCGCAAGGAGGTGACCCAGGCCCAGGTCACGGCCACCCACTCCTTCAGCCAGGTGATGGGTGCCGATCAACTGGTGCTGGTCGGCGAACTCGGCGGCACCTGGGTCGGCGATCTGGAAGGCAAGTTCGGCCCGCGCTACGGGCGCAACGGCACCTTCGGCAACGGCATCCTCGCCAGTGGCGCCTGCGCGTCCATCTCGCAGACACCCGAGCACTGCAACGACGAAGGTTTCCTCACGCCATTCTCCTGGGGTTACCGGGTACGTGCCACCTGGAGCTATGCCAACGCCGTCGCCGGCATCGACCTGCGTCCCAGTCTGTCCTGGCAGCACGATGTCGACGGCAACGGTCCCGGCGAAGGCTCGGCTTTCAGCGAAGGCTCAAGGGCCATCAGCGTCGGCCTCGATGCCACGCTGAACAACACCTACAACGCCAGCCTGGCGTACACCAACTACATGGATGGTGACTACGGCACCCGTGGCGATCGCGACTTCGTCTCGATCAGCCTGGGCGTCAATTTCTAAGCGGAGTCCCTCATGAACAATACCCAGAACCTGCTGCGCGGTGGCGCGCTACTGTGCTCCCTGCTGCTGACCGCTTCGGCCCAGGCGGCCGTGAGCACCGAACAGGCCGCGCAACTGCAAACCACCCTGACCCCCATCGGCGCCGAGCGCGCCGCCAGCGCCGACGGCCGCATTCCCGCCTGGGACGGCGGCCTCAAGACTCAGCCGGCCTTGCAGAGCAACGGCATACCAAGCGATCCATTCGCGGACGAAAAGCCGCTGCTGACCATCGATGCGAGCAACTACACGCAATACCAGGACCAGCTCAGCCCCGGTCAGATCGCCCTGCTCAAGCGCTTTCCCGACAGCTACCGCCTGCCGGTCTACCCCACCCACCGCAGCGTGGCGGTATCCGACGCCGTGGCCCAGGCCGCTGCAGGCAATGCCGTCAACGCCAGGCTCAGCAACAACGGCAACGGCGTACAGGGCTTCGCCGGCGTGGTGGCCTTCCCCATTCCGCAGAACGGTCTGGAAGTGCTGTGGAACCACATCACGCGCAACCGCAACCCCAGCTTCAGCCTGATCAGCGACAGTGCGGCGCCGCAGAAGGATGGTTCCTACACCATCATGACCACCCAGCAGTACTTCACCCGCGGTGAGGCGGTGCAGGGCCAGACGCCTGAGCAGGCACGCAACGTCCTCTATTACTACAGCCACAAGCTCACCGCCCCTGCGCGCATGGTCGGCGAGGTGGTGCTGGTGCACGAAACCCTCGACCAGGTGGCCGAACCGCGTCTGTCCTGGGTCTACAGCGCCGGTCAGCGCCGCGTGCGGCGTGCGCCGAGCGTGGCCTACGACAGCGCTGGGCCGACCACCGCCGGGCTGCGTACCGCCGATGGTCGCGACATGTTCAACGGCGCCCCTGATCGCTACGACTGGCAACTGGTCGGCAAGAAGACGCTCTACGTGCCCTACAACAGCTATCGCCTGGCTTCGCCCGAACGCAGCTACAAGGAGCTGATCCTGCCCGGCCACGTCAATCCCGAGGCCACCCGCTACGAGCTGCACCGGGTCTGGGAAGTGGTCGCCACGCTCAAGCCGGGCATGCGTCATATCTACAGCAAGCGCCACTACTTCATCGACGAGGATACCTGGGCGATTCTCGCCGCCGACCACTACGACAACCGCGGCGAACTCTGGCGTGTCGGCGAGGCACACAGCTTCTACCACCCGGCAGGCCAGGCGTCGGCCCTCGCCATGGAGGTGACCTACGACCTCAACAATGGCCGTTACCTGGCCTCGGGGCTGCTCAACGAACAGCGCCAGCCGTTCGACTTCAGCTACCGCGCCAGCATCTCCGACTACTCACCGGGCGCCCTGCGCAGCAAGGGGCTGCGCTGATCCCATACCAAGGGTATTTCATGAGCACTCCCGAGCCCTATCCACCACGCAAGCCGCTCTCCCAGTCCCTGCTGGGAGGCGAGGAGCCGGACCCGCGCTTCACCCTGGCCAATGAACGTACCTTCCTGGCCTGGATCCGTACCGCGCTGGCCCTGCTCGGCGGCGGCATTGCCGTCGAGACCTTCGCTGGCGACGCCCTCGGGCCACAGCTGCGGCTGATCGTCACCCTCACCCTGCTGGCCCTGAGCATCCTGGTCAGCGTCGGCGCCTGCCAGCG
>NZ_JAODYT010000030.1:0-51773 GCF_029834875.1 Pseudomonas sp. GD04158
GGCAGCTGGATGTCCAGCGCCGGCAGGTTGGCATTCGGCGTGGCCGTTTGCGGCGTCGGCGGCGTAGGGGGCTGCGGTGTTTGCGGCTGCGGCGGCTGCGGTGCCTGCTGACGGGTACGGCTGGCGGTCTCGCTGGTGTTGCCGTCCATGCGCACGAAGTTGGCCACGCTGACCGGGTCCTGGCTGACCTTGGCGCTCGGCGGCGCGACCATGTACAGCATCAGGGCGAACAGCCCCAGGGCCATCAGGCAGGCGCCGAGAAAAGACAGCGGCAGGCGCATCAGTTGACTCCGCTACCGGCAGCCAGCGCGACATCCTGCACACCGGCCAGACGCGCCTGATCCATCACCTGGACGACCAGGCCGGTACGCGCATCCTTGTCGGCCTGCACCACTACGGCACCTTCCGGCTGATCGACGCGCATGCGCTCGACATGGGCGCGCACGCTGCGGATGTCCACCGACTGCTTGTCCATCCAGATCTGCCCGTCGGCGGTGACGGCGATGAGGATGTTGCCCTTGTCCTGCGGATTGGCGGTTTCCGCCTGCGGGCGCTGTACTTCGACCCCGGACTCGCGAATGAACGAGCTGGTGACGATGAAGAAGATCAGCATGATGAAGACCACGTCGAGCATCGGCGTGAGGTCGATGCCGGTGTCTTCGTCCTGCTGGTGGTGACGACGCATTCTCATGTTGGGCGATCTCAGTCGTGACGCAGCTGGTCGGCCAGCCGCTCGATGGCCTGGCTGGCTTCGCGCTCGAGGCGTGCCAGGCTGAACAATCCGGGGATGGCCAGGACCATGCCGGCCATGGTCGGCAGGGTCGCCTGCCAGACGCCTGCGGCCATGCCGCGTGGGTTGCCGGTGCCGTTGAGGGCGAGCACGTCGAACACGGCGATCATGCCCAGCACGGTGCCGAGCAGCCCCAGCAGCGGATACAGCGCCACCAGGGTCTTGCCCAGGCGCAGCGGCGCTGCCAGTTGCTGACGCGCCTGCGCCAGCCAGGCCAGGCGCACGGCGCGCTGCCAGTTGCCGTTGTCATCGGCCAGCACCTGCTGCCAGGCCTCGCGGCGTTCCTGCACCCAGCGCGGGAAGATCCGCCGCATGTACCAGAAGCGCTCGAACACCAGGGTCCAGAACACCACGCAGAGCAGCGCCAGCGCCCACATCACCACGCCGCCGGCGCTCATGAAATCGAGCAGTGCATAGGCACTGTCGACCACGCGCAGCCAGAAGGCGAACAGATCAGTCACGGCGCGGCGCTCCCGACAGATGCAGGGCGATCAGACCGGCGCTCTGCTGCTCCAGGATCTGGATCAGGCCCTTGCTGCGGCTGGCCAGCAGGCTATGCAGGAACAGCAGCGGGATGGCCACCACCAGGCCCAGCACGGTGGTCACCAGGGCCTGGGAAATGCCGTCGGCCATCAGACGCGAGTCGCCGCCACCGCTCTGGGTGATGGCCTGGAAGGTGACGATCATGCCGGTCACGGTGCCCAGCAGACCGAGCAGCGGCGCCACGGCGGCGAGCAGTTTGAGCAGGCCCTGGCCTTTTTCCAGCGGCGGGGTCTCCTGCAGGATCGCCTCGTCCAGCTTCAGCTCCAGGGTCTCCAGGTCAGCCAGTTGCGGCTTGGCGCCCAGCACACCGATCACCCGACCCAGCGGGTTGTCATTGCGCGGCGCGCTGAGGTCATGCATCTGCGCCTTGACGCCGCCGCCGACGCGGCCCAGATAGACCATGCGCCACACAGCCAGAAGCAGGCCGAAAGCGCCCAGCACGACGATCACCCAACCGACCAGACCACCCTGTTGCAGACGATCCCACAGGGTCGGCTGCTGCTGCAGCTGCGCCAGCAGGCTGCCACGGCTCGGGTCGATGGGCAGCGTGGCGAGCGTGTCGGAGCTGCTCAGGTAGTCCCTGACCTGGCCCAGGCCGGACGGCTGACGCGGCGGCGCCACCAGCTGCCCGGCATCGGCGTCGTAGCGCAGGAAGGCATCCTCGCCATACACAGCGAAGCCCCCCACACGCAGCACCTGTTGCTCCTGGCGCGAACCATCGGCACTCACCACCGGCAGTTGCAGGCGCTCGATACGGCCGCTGGCGGCCAGGTCTTCGAGCAGCAGCATCCAGTAGCCGTCGAGATCCTCGGCGGACGGCAGCGAGCGGCTTTCAGCCAATGCCTTGAGGCGCTTGAGGCGCTCCGGGTACTGGGCGTTGAGCAGGCTGTCCTGCCATTGCCCGGCAACATCGCCGGCGCTCTGGCGCACCACGCCAAACAACTCGCCAAGATGACCGACGCGCTGCGCCAGCAGTTTCTCCTGCTCGGCCAGCTCGGCCTCCTGGCGGTCGAACTCGGCCTTCAGACGCTCGCTTTCGGCCTTCTGGGTATTCAGTGCGGAGCGCGCGGCAGCCAGCAACTGAGCCTGCTCGCTGCGCTTGGAGAGAAACGCCTGTTCGCGTTCCTGCATGGCGCTGACTTCGGCAGCGCGCTCGCTGCGGATGCGCTGAAGCAGTTGGTCAGGGTTGAGGGTTTCGGCCACGGCGGCCAGTGCCGGCAACAGGCTGAGCGCCAGTACGGCTACAACACGACGACTCATTGTGCGGCCTCCTCGGCCAAGGTCTTGATCGGCAGGGACAGCACGGCAGGCGCCTGCTGCTGACGGGCGATGGCGATGGCCTGGGTCAACGGACGACGTGCGCTGCCGTCGAGCACTTCCCATGCCTTGGTCTGTGGGTTCCACCAGCCGCTCTCGTGCGCATCGAGGGTCTGGTAATAGAGCATGCTGCGGCCCAGGCGCAGGAACTCGACACTGCGCGAACCACCGTCTGCCTGATTCAGCTCGCCGCGCCAGGCTTCGAGCGTGCGGCCATAATCGCTCTCGATCTGGTAGGCCTCGAGGATACGGCGGTATTTGTCGGCCAGACTCACGTCAGCGCGCGGCAGCAGGTCCTGCAGTTGAGCCAGACGGTCTTCACGTTCTTCGGGCAGAAACGGCAGGTCGGCGGCGATGAACTCACCCAGCACCTCGACCATCTTGACCATCTGCGGGCTCACCGCTTCCTGGGTACGCTCGATGCCATCGAGCTGCTTCTGATAACTGGCCAGCTCCTGACGCTGGGCTTCGACCAGGTCACGAAGTTGACTGTTATAACCTTTCAAAGCCTCGGCCTGCTGCAAGGCGTTACGGTACTCATTGAGCATCTCGCGGCTGGCGTCGTCCAGCTGCTCGACACGGCCCTGAGAGGCTTTGGCCTCGGCGGCCAGACGCTGGCTTTCGTCCAGCGCCGCATCGAGCGGTGCGGCAGCCAGCGAACCGCTGGCCAGCATCAGGGCGGCGGCCAGGGAGCGGAGGGGGAAGCGATTCATGCGGAGAGGGTCCTCGACAGACGGGCTTGCTGCAAAAAGAGAAACATTATCATCTACGTACGCATTCGAATCAATGGACAAAACAGCTCGGCAGAGCCCGCCGATCTATTGAGCCAGGTCAAAAAGCGAATTGTTGCGTGGCTTAGCATTGAACCCAGCCAAAGACACAACCGACTCGAACTGGAGCTCGCCATGTACAAATCGCTGTTCACTGCCTCCCTGCTGGCCCTCGCCATCGCCGCCCCTGTCGCCCAGGCTCACCAGGCCGGCGACATCATCCTGCGTGCCGGTGCAATCACCGTCGACCCGCGCGAAGACAGCGGCAATATCGACCACGCCGTGCTCGGTAAGGTCCCCGGCAGTGGTGCCACCCTGGACAGCGATACCCAGTTGGGTCTGAACTTCGCCTACATGGTCACCGACCATTTCGGCATCGAACTGCTGGCAGCCACCCCGTTCAGCCATGACGTAGGCGTCAAGGGCATGCCCGGCGCCTTCGCCGGCCTCAACGGCAAGCTGGGCAGCCTCAAGCACCTGCCGCCGACCCTCAGCGCCGTCTACTACCCGCTAGACAAGAGCTCGGCCTTCCAGCCCTATGTCGGTATCGGCATCAACTACACCTGGTTCTTCGACACCGAGCTGAGCAGCGAAGCCGAAGGCAAGGGCTTCCGCGGCCTCGACATGAAGGACTCCTGGGGCCTGGCCGGCCAGGTCGGCATGGACTACATGCTCACCGACAAGCTGATGCTCAATGCCCAGGTGCGCTACATCGACATCGACACCACCGGCACCACCTACCTGGCCGGCGACAAGGTCAAGGTCGATGTGGATGTCGATCCCTTCGTCTACATGGTCGGCCTGGGCTACAAGTTCTGACAGCCCGCGCGAAAACGAAAAAGCCGGCAGATGCCGGCTTTTTCATTTACCCGATGTACAGCCCGGGCAAGCTTTGGTGCGCACGGCGCACCCTACGGTGCGTGCCTCAGATAGCACGCCGATAGCCCGACTACGCGTAGGGTGCGCCGCGCGCACCGATGAGGGCGTATCTTTCGCTGCACACACCGCATGCGGAACGGCTCAGCCACAGGGTCTTCGCGATACCGATGAGGGTCGAGGCGTCCCGCGTCCCAAGCGGCTTACAGCCCGAGCAGTTGGCGCAAGCCTTCACGCAGCGGCGTCTGCTGCGGCAGACGGTAATGCGCCCGCAGGCGCACATTGTCGGCACGCGAGTGGCGGATATCGCCGGCACGCGCCGGCAGGTGGGTAACCGGAGGCAGGCCGCCGCAGAGCGCACCGATCTCCGCCAGCAGCTGCTTGAGGCTGACCGCCTGGTTCCAGCCGACATTCACCGGTTGCTCGACAACCTCGCCGAACAGGCCCTGCAACAGCAACTCGATCAGATCGCCGACATAGAAGAAATCGCGGGTCTGCTCGCCATCGCCGAACACGCTGATCGGCTGCCCCTGCTGGGCGCGCTGGGTGAAGATGCTGATCACCCCCGAATAGGGCGAAGAGGGATCCTGGCGCGGCCCGAAAATATTGAAGAAACGAAACACCGCCGGCTCCAGCCCATGCTGACGGCGGTAGAAATCCAGATACTGCTCGCTGGCCAGCTTGTCCACGGCATAGGGCGTGAGCGGCGCCTTGGGGGTGTCTTCATCGATGGCCAGACCTTCGCCATTGTTGCCGTAGATGGCCGCGCTGGAGGCGTACAGCACGCGGCGCACGCCGTGCCGACGCATGGCCTCGCAGACGTTGAGGGTACCGATGAAGTTGCTCTGATGCGTGGCCGCCGGGTCGTCCACCGACGCCTGTACCGAGGCCACCGCTGCCAGATGCGCCACGGCATCGCAGCCGGCCATGGCCTGCTCGACCTGTGCCGCATCGGCGACATCCCCTTCGATGAAACGCAGACGGGGGTTGTCCAGCGGCAGGTTGCTGCGCTTGCCCATGGACAGATTGTCCAGCACGCACACGCCATGACCGGCGGCCAACAGGGCGTCGACCAGGTGCGAGCCGATAAAGCCGGCGCCGCCGGTTACGAGAATTTCAGCCATGACGGTAATAACGGTCCAACAGGCTCGGCAGACCGGCACGCCAGGCGCGCGGCTTGATGCCGAAGGTGTGAAGAATCTTCTTGCAGGCCAGCACCGCGTGTTGCGGCTCATCGGCTGCGTCCGGACGCGCGGAGTGCGCCTGTGGCGCAATGTCCTCGACCAGATTACTGCGGTAGTGACGCGCCTCGCTCAGCACCGCCTGGCCCAGACTCAGCGAGGTGCTCGCCTCGTGACCACCGTAGTGGTAGGTGCCCCACAGGGGAGACTCGCAATCGAGCTGCTTGAGCACCGCGAGAATCACCCGCGCCGCGTCATCCACCGGTGTCGGATTGCCGCGCCGGTCATCGGCCAGGTACAGCGCGTCGTCGCGCTCGGCGCGCTGCAGAAAGCGCCCGAGCAGGCCTTCGCGACTGTCGTCGAGCAGCCAGCCGAAGCGCAGCAGCACATGCCGCGGGCAGATCGCCCGCACGCTCTGCTCCAGGCGCCACAGTGCCTGGCCACGCAGGCCAAGTGGCACCGGTTCTTCCTTCTCGCTGTAGGCGGTGGCACGCGAGCCGTCGAAGACCCGATAGCTGGAAGGCTGCAGCAGAACGATGCCGTGGTGCTGGCACAGCTCGGCCAGGCGCTCCACTGCACGCTCCTGAGTCTGCAGGCGCGACTCGGCCACCGATTCGGCCTGGAACCAGTCGAAGTAATAGGCCAGGTTGACCAGGGCATCGGGGCGGGTTTCATCGAGCAGCTCGGTCAGGCTGGCGGCATCCCAGCCCGACTCGGGCGGCCTGGGCGCCAGGAAGCCGATGTCCTCCTCGGCGCCGAGCCGAATCAGCGCATGCCCCAGGGCACTACCGCCGCCCAGCAGCATCAGGCGCATTCGCATAGGCTAGAGCCCGCCCGCTTAGAACGGGATGTCGTCGTCGAAGCTGTCGTAGTCCGGCGCGGGCTGGGCCTGCTGCGGAGCCGGGCGCTCCTGACGAGGAGCCTGCTGCTCGCGCTGAGGAGCCGGACGCGACTGACGCGGCGCGCCGCCTTCGTCACCGCTCGGACGGCCGCCGAGCAGCTGCATGGTGCCCTGCATGTCGACGATGATCTCGGTGGTATAGCGCTTGATGCCGTCCTTTTCCCACTCGCGGGTCTGCAGCTTGCCTTCGATGTACACCTGCGAACCCTTGCGCAGGTACTCGCCGGCGATCTCGGCGACCTTGCCGAACAGGGCGACACGGTGCCACTCGGTCTTCTCGACCTTCTGCCCGGTCTGCTTGTCGGTCCACTGCTCGCTGGTGGCCAGGCTCAGGTTGGTCACCGCGTTGCCGCTGGGCAGGTAGCGTGTTTCAGGGTCCTGGCCGCAGGTGCCGACCAGAATGACTTTGTTAACCCCACGGGCCATAACGTTCTCCTAGGCTCCGCTCGCCGCTGGCGCCGATGCGATCAGGCGCTGCAGAGACGTGCGATCCACTTGTTGGGTATCCACTTTGATATAGATGGCCGCTTCGTCGACCACCACCACGGCATCCGCCACTCCCGGCGTCGCCTTGAGGCGCTCGACCAGTCCGACATCGGCCAATGCCGCGGCGTCGAGCGGCAGGCGCAAACTGGTCACATACGGCGGTTCGCGCATAGTAACAGCAATGGCCAGCCAAATTGCACAGAGCGCAGCGCAGCCGATGAACACACCGACGAGCCCCGCCTGCTGATACAGCCAGCCGCCGAGAATGCCACCCAGCGCCGCCCCGAGGAACTGGCTAGTGGAGTAGACGCCCATCGCCGTGCCCTTGCCGCCGGCCGGCGCCACCTTGCTGACCAGTGACGGCAGCGAAGCCTCCAGCAGGTTGAAGGCGGTGAAGAACAGCACGATCCCCAGCACCAGTGCGCGCAGGCTGGTGCCGAACAGGGCGAAGTACAGCTCGCAGAGCAGCAATACGCTTACCGCGCCGAGCAGCACGCGCTTCATCTGGCGCTTCTTCTCGCCGTAGATGATGAACGGCACCATGCCGAAGAAGCCGATCAGCAGCGCGGTGAGGTAGACCCACCAGTGCTCTTCCTTGACCAGCCCGCCCTGCTCTACCAGCGCCAGCGGCAAGGCGACGAAGCTGGCCATGAGCACCGCGTGCAGGGCCAGAATGGCGAAGTCCAGACGCAGCAGGTCGCCATGCCGGAGGGTCGGCCACAGGGCCTGCGCCGCTACCCCGGACTCGCGGTGCTGCAGCGGCCCGGCCTCTTTCGGCACGACCCCGGCGACGATCAGGATGCCCAGCAGCGCCATCGCCGCGGTGGCCCAGAACAGCCCGGCCAGACCGAAGGCGCGCGTCAGCAGCGGCCCGACCACCATGGCCACGGCGAACGACAGGCCGATGCTCATGCCGATCATGGCCATGGCCTTGGTGCGGTGCTGTTCGCGGGTCAGGTCCGAGAGCAGCGCCATCACCGCCGCCGAGATCGCCCCGGCGCCCTGCAGCACGCGCCCGGCGATCACGCCCCAGATCGAGTCGGCGTTGGCCGCCAGCACGCTGCCGGCAGCGAAGATCAGCAGGCCGACATAGATCACCGGACGTCGGCCGATGCGGTCGCTGAGCATGCCGAAGGGAATTTGCAGCACAGCCTGGGTCAAACCATAGGCACCGATGGCCAGGCCGATCAGTGCCGGCGTGCTGCCGGCCAGGTCCATGCCGTAGGTGGCCAGTACCGGCAGCACCATGAACATGCCCAGCATACGAAATGCAAACACCAGCGCCAGGCCGCCGGCCGCGCGGGTCTCGCCACTGCTCATGCGCTCGCTGTGCAGATCGTGCATCAAAGAAGTCCCGAGAAAATCAGCCGGCGATTCTAGCAGTCCTCACCGTACCGATACAGGAGCGCACTTTGCCGCAGGACAACAGCAAGCCCTATACTCGACCGTTTTCCGCTCGCCAAGCGAGGCTGATGTAATTGGACAAGATCCTCATTCGTGGTGCCCGCACCCACAACCTCAAGAACATCGACCTGACCCTGCCGCGCGACAAGCTGATCGTGATCACCGGCCTGTCCGGCTCCGGCAAATCCTCCCTGGCCTTCGACACGCTGTACGCCGAGGGCCAGCGCCGTTACGTCGAATCCCTGTCGGCCTACGCCCGGCAGTTCCTGTCGATGATGGAAAAACCCGACGTCGACACCATCGAAGGCCTCTCCCCGGCCATCTCCATCGAGCAGAAGTCCACCTCGCACAACCCGCGTTCGACGGTGGGCACCATCACCGAGATCTACGACTACCTGCGCCTGCTCTATGCCCGCGTCGGTACGCCGCGCTGCCCGGACCACGACGTGCCGCTGGAAGCGCAGACCGTCAGCCAGATGGTCGATCAGGTGCTGGCCCTGCCGGAAGGCCGCAAGCTGATGCTGCTCGCCCCTGTCGTGCGCGAGCGCAAGGGCGAGCACCTGTCGGTGTTCGAGGAACTGCGCGCGCAGGGCTTCGTCCGCGCCCGGGTCAACGGCAAGCTGCATGAGCTGGACGAGCTGCCCAAGCTGGACAAGCAGAAGAAGCACAGCATCGACGTGGTGGTGGACCGCTTCAAGGTGCGCGAGGACTTGCAGCAGCGCCTGGCCGAATCCTTCGAGACCGCCCTCGGCCTGGCAGACGGCATTGCCCTGATCGCGCCCATGGACGACGAAGAAGGCGAAGAGATCATCTTCTCCGCGCGCTTCGCCTGTCCGCACTGCGGCCATTCGATCAGCGAGCTGGAACCCAAGCTGTTCTCCTTCAACAACCCGGCCGGCGCCTGCCCGACCTGCGACGGCCTGGGCGTGAAGCAGTTCTTCGACGCCAAGCGCCTGGTCAACGGCGAACTGACCCTGGCCGAAGGCGCCATCCGCGGCTGGGATCGGCGCAACGTCTACTACTTCCAGATGCTCGGCTCGCTATCCAACCACTATGGATTCAGCCTGGAGCAGCCGTTCGACGAGCTGGCCGCCGAGCACCAGAAGGTGATCCTGTTCGGCAGCGGTACGCAGAGCGTCGACTTCAAGTACCTCAACGACCGCGGCGACATCGTCAAACGCTCGCACCCCTTCGAGGGCATCATCCCCAACCTCGAGCGCCGCTATCGCGAGACCGAATCGGCCAGCGTGCGCGAGGAACTGGCCAAGTTCCTCAGCACCCAGCCCTGCCCGGACTGCCGCGGCACGCGCCTGCGCCGCGAAGCGCGGCACGTCTGGGTCGGCGAGAAGACCCTGCCGGCGGTGACCGGCCTGCCGGTGGGCGATGCCTGCGATTACTTCGGTGATCTGCACCTGACCGGCCGCCGTGGCGAGATCGCCGAGAAGATCCTCAAGGAAATCCGCGAGCGCCTGCAGTTCCTGGTCAACGTCGGCCTCGACTATTTGACCCTTGATCGCAGCGCCGACACCCTGTCCGGTGGCGAGGCGCAGCGCATCCGCCTGGCCAGCCAGATCGGCGCCGGCCTGGTGGGCGTCATGTACATCCTCGACGAGCCCTCCATCGGCCTGCACCAGCGCGACAACGAGCGCCTGCTGGCCACCCTCACCCACCTGCGCAACCTGGGCAACACGGTGATCGTGGTCGAGCACGACGAGGACGCCATCCGCCTGGCCGACTACGTGGTGGACATCGGCCCCGGCGCCGGCGTGCATGGCGGGCAGATCGTCTCCCAGGGTACGCCGGACGAGGTGATGGCCGACCCCGAGTCGTTGACCGGCAGCTACCTGTCCGGGCGCACCAGGATCCGCTACCCGGCCACCCGCACCCCGCGCGACAAGAAAAAATCGCTGAAGCTCAAGGGCGCACGCGGCAACAACCTGCGCAAGGTCGATCTGGAGATCCCGGTCGGCCTGCTCACCTGCGTCACCGGCGTGTCCGGTTCGGGCAAGTCGACGCTGATCAACAACACCCTGTTCCCCATCACTGCCACCGCGCTCAACGGCGCCACCAGCCTGGAAGCGGCGCCCTACGAAGCGTTCGACGGCCTGCAGCACCTGGACAAGGTAGTGGACATCGACCAGAGCCCGATCGGCCGCACGCCGCGCTCCAACCCGGCCACCTACACCGGCCTGTTCACGCCGATCCGCGAGCTGTTCGCCGGCGTGCCGGAGTCGCGTTCGCGCGGTTATGGCCCGGGCCGCTTCTCCTTCAACGTCAAGGGCGGGCGCTGCGAGGCCTGCCAGGGCGACGGCGTGATCAAGGTGGAAATGCACTTCTTGCCAGACATCTATGTGCCGTGCGACGTGTGCAAGGGCAAGCGCTACAACCGCGAAACCCTGGAGGTGAAGTACAAGGGCAAGAGCATCACCGAGGTGCTGGACATGACCATCGAGGACGCCCGCGCCTTCTTCGATGCCGTGCCGGCCATCGCCCGCAAGCTGCAGACGCTGATGGACGTGGGCCTGTCCTACATCAAGCTCGGGCAGTCGGCGACCACCCTGTCCGGTGGCGAGGCGCAGCGGGTCAAGCTGAGCCGCGAACTGTCCAAACGCGACACCGGCAAGACCCTGTACATCCTCGACGAACCCACCACCGGCCTGCACTTCGCCGATATCCAGCAACTGCTCGACGTACTCCATCGTCTGCGCGACCACGGCAATACCGTGGTGGTGATCGAGCACAACCTGGACGTGATCAAGACCGCCGACTGGATCGTCGACCTCGGCCCCGAGGGCGGCTCCAAGGGCGGCATGATCATCGCCACCGGCACACCGGAAGAGGTCGCGGCCAATCCCGCGTCGCACACCGGGCACTTCCTCAAGCCGTTGCTGGAGCGCGAGCGCACCGCCAGCTAAGCAGCTTCGACGCAACCTCCACGCCCGGGCCAGGTCAAACTGGGGTCCCCCGGGCAGTGCAGGCGGGACAATCGCCTATCACAAGGAGAGTCCCCCCTATGCGTCTGACTTTCGCTTCCCTGCTACTCGGTGCGAGCCTGCTACCCCTGGGCGCCACAGCCGCCCAGCCGAACGGCCCATGGATCAACGAGCAGCAGCAGGTCTCGCTCGAAGGCTTCATGAGCAATGCGCAACTCTACGATCAACTCGCCGGTCTGGCCCGCCGCTCCGGTGGTTCGCTCACCCTGGAGCAAGCGGGCAGCAGCGGAGAGGGTCGCCCCATCTGGCTGGCCCGCCTGGGGCAAACGGGTAATCCGGCGGTGATGATCATCACCCAGCAGCATGGCAACGAGCCCCACGGCACCGAGGCCGCCCTGGACCTGATGCGCAAGCTGGCAGCCGGCGGCGCCTTTTCCAGGCAGGTGCTGGACCACCTGCAGGTGATCTTCATCCCTCGTGTGAATCCCGACGGCACAGCCCGGGCCAGCCGCGGCAACATGGATTTCAGCGCCCCCCAAACCAGCGCCACCTGCCTGCGCGACGACGGCAGCGTCGACCCGCAGCGGCTCGACCAGGGTCTCGGCGCCAACGTCACGGCCTATACCGCCGAGAATGGCGAACGCCGCTGGAGCTACGACATCAATCGCTATCACTGGCCGGACTGGAGCCAGAGCCCCCAGATCCTCTGCAATCCCGGGCTGGCCGATCAGCGCCATTTCGACCCGGGCCTCAATCCGGTGCCCGAAGCCGTGGCGGTACGCAACGCCTACGACAAGTACCAGCCGATGTGGCTGGTCGACGTGCACAATCAGAATCCGGCCGTGGTGCTCGACGAAGCAGATCCCGAAGCCAATCGCCCGGGCCGTCAGGTCACCGGCTCGATCGTCTGGCCGACCAATGCCGCCGTCGCGCCCGCGGCGGTGGCGTTGTCGAAGCAGATGGCCCTGGTGATGAAGAAGCGCTCGATGCAGCTCGGCAATATGGAAATCACCAACTATTACTACGAACGCCCGGACGGCAGCATCCGCCGCGGCGGTGGTGACCCGGGGATAGCGCGCAACGCCTACGCCCTGCTCGCGAGCGAACGCCTGGCCAGCGGCGCCGAGGGTCCTCTGGGCGGCAATATCCTGATGGAGATCACGGGCCTGAACAGCCGCGGCCAGAAGTCCAAGGGCATGTTGCGCAACAATGTCCGAGAGATGCTCGAAGCCCTCCTGGTCGCCACCGCAGACGGCAGCCTGCTGACACAGGACCCGGCCGAAACGGATCGTCTGCTGCCACCCGGACAGGAAGTGGACGAGCCGCTGGACAATCCGCACGAGGAATAGCGGCGCAGAAAGGCCCGTAACCCGTAGGGTGCGCCGCGCGCACCGATCGCCGGAGCGCAACCGGGACGGCTGATTGGCCAAGAAAAAAGCCGCGCGCCTCAGGGCGTCGCGGCTTTTTCATCGAGGAAACGGCGAGTGCCGCTACCAGCGCTTACATCTGACTCTGCAGGTACTTCTCCAGCCCCAGCTTGTCGATCAGCTGCAGCTGAATCTCCAGCCAGTAGGCGTGGTCTTCCTCCGTGTCCTTGAGCTGGGTCAGGAGGATGTCGCGGGTCTGATAATCCTGATGCTTCTCGCACAGTTCGATGCCCTTGCTCAGGGCCGCACGCACCTCGTATTCCAGCGCCAGGTCGAGCTTCAGCGCCTCGGGCACGGTCTGCCCGAACGTGAAGGCATTGGGCACCATGTCCGGCACGCCCTCGAGGAAGATGATGCGCTTGAGCAGGGCATCGGCGTGCTGGGTTTCCTCTTCCATCTCGTGGTTGATGCGCTCGTAGAGCTTGCTGAAGCCCCAGTCCTCGTACAGCCGCGAATGGATGAAGTACTGGTCGCGCGCCGCCAGCTCGCCCTTGAGCAGCTGCTTGAGGTAGTCGATGACTTCGATATGGCCTTTCATGCCGGCAATCCTTGTTGCATTCGTAAGCAGGGGGCCATGCTCCACCTGGTGCGGTTTTCGGTCAAGCAAAAGCACAACGCCTCCACGAGGGAGGCGTTGCGCCTCATTGACGCAGCGTCAGGCCAGATCGAAGCGATCCAGGTTCATCACCTTGGTCCAGGCGGCGACGAAATCCTTGACCAGTTTCTCCTTGCCGTCGCTGCTGGCGTACACCTCGGCATAGGCCCGCAGGATGGAGTTGGAGCCGAACACCAGGTCGTTACGGGTGGCGGTGTACTTCACCTGACCATCCTTGCGCCCCCTGCCCTCGAACACTTCGTTGCTGTCATCCACCGCTTTCCAGACGGTGTTCATATCGAGCAGGTTGACGAAGAAGTCGTTCGACAGCACGCCCACCTTGTCGGTGAACACGCCATGCTGGCTGCCATCGTAGTTGGCGCCCAGCACCCGCAGGCCACCGACCAGTGCGGTCAGCTCCGGCGCGGTCAGGGTGAGCATCTGCGCCTTGTCCACCAGCATCGTTTCGGTAGGCACACCCAGGTTGCCCTTGCTGTAGTTGCGGAAGCCATCGGCGGCCGACTCCAGCACATCGAAGGACTCCACGTCGGTCTGATCCTGGCGCGCATCGACGCGGCCCGCAGCGAAGGGCACGTCCACCGCCACGCCGGCAGCCTTGGCCGCCTGCTCCACACCGACGTTACCGGCCAGCACGATCACATCGGCCAGCGACGCCTTGCCGGAAGCCTGCTGGATTTCCACCAGTTTCGGCAGCACCTTGATCGCCCGCTGGTTGGCTTCCCAGTCCTTCTGCGGCGCCAGCGCCAGACGCGCGCCGTTGGCCCCGCCGCGCTTGTCGCCACCGCGGAAGGTGGAGGCCGAAGCCCAGGCCACGGAGACCAGGTCACCGACCGACAGCCCGGATGCAGCGATCTTGGCTTTCAGATCGGCGATATCGGCAGCGCTCGGGTTATGGATGGCAGCCGGCAGCGGGTCTTGCCAGATCAGATCCTCTTTCGGCACTTCCGGGCCGAGGTAGCGGGCCTTCGGTCCCATGTCGCGGTGCGTCAGCTTGTACCAAGCGCGCGCGAAGGCATCGGCGAAGGCCTGCGGATCTTCGTAGAAGCGCTTGGAAATCTTGCCGAACTCGGGATCGAAACGCAGGGTGAGGTCGGTGGTAAGCATGGTCGGCTTGTGGAATTTGCCCGGCACATGCGCGTCAGGGATGATCTCCGGCGCATCCTTGGCCACCCACTGCTTGGCCCCGGCAGGCGACTTGGTCAGCTCCCATTCGAACTTGAACAGGTTCTCGAAGAAGTTGTTGCTCCACAATGCCGGCGTCTTCGTCCAGGTCACCTCCAGACCGCTGGAAACGGTGTCCTTGCCGAAACCGCTGCCGAAGTTGCTGGTCCAGCCCAGGCCCTGCGCTTCGATCGGCGCGCCTTCCGGCTCCGGGCCCTTGTGTGACTCGGGCGCAGCGCCGTGGGCCTTGCCGAAGGTGTGACCGCCGGCGATCAGCGCGACGATCTCTTCATCGTCCATGGCCATGCGATAGAAGGTGGCGCGAATATCCTTGGCCGCGGCCAGGTAGTCGCCGCTGGCGTTGGGGCCCTCGGGGTTCACGTAGATCAGGCCCATGTGCGTGGCGCCAAACGGCGCGGTCAGCTCACGCTCATCGTTGACGCGCTTGGGATCGACACCCAGCCAGGCGATCTCGGCCCCCCAGTTGACGTCCTGATCCGGTTCCCACACGTCCTCGCGACCGGCACCGAAGCCGAAGGTGCGGAACCCCATGGATTCCAGCGCGACGTTGCCGGCGAGGATGTACAGGTCGGCCCAGGAAATGGACTGGCCGTACTTCTGCTTGATCGGCCACAGCAGGCGACGCGACTTGTCGATGTTGACGTTGTCCGGCCAGGAGTTCAGCGGGGCGAAACGCTGCTGACCACGGCCACCGCCGCCGCGGCCGTCGGTGGTGCGATAGGTGCCGGCGGAGTGCCAGGCCATGCGAATGAACTGCGGGCCGTAATGGCCGAAGTCGGCGGGCCACCAATCCTGGCTATCGGTCATCAGCTTGACCAGATCGGCCTTCAGCGCCTTGTAGTCGAGCTTCTTGAATGCTTCGGCGTAGTTGAACTTCTCGCCCAGCGGGTTGGATCGGTCGGAGTGCTGGTTCAGCAAGTCCACACGCAGCTGGTTCGGCCACCAATCCTTGTTGGTCGTGCCGCCCCCCGCGACGTGATTGAACGGACATTTACCTTGGTTGGACATGGTTCTCTCCTTCTCCTCATCGGGTCGGTCCCCTCGACTGCGGCCGACAATGCAACAAGCCTAGTCCCGCTTCGCTGGGCGAACCAATTCATGAAGCGTAACGACCCGATAGTTATTTTCTTTCGAGAGCGACATGAAAAAACGGGCCACCAGGGCCCGTTTTCGACTGCGTGCAACAAGGCTCAGGCGACGAGGATGAATCCCACGAAAGCCAGAGCGGCAGCCACCAGGGTGTAGGGCAGCTGGGTGATGGCGTGGCTGATCAGATTGCAGCCCGAGCCCTGCGCCGCCAGCACCGTGGAGTCGCTGTAGAAGCAGGCCTGGCTGCCGAAGGCCGAGGCCGACATCAGCGCGCCGATCACCAGCGGAATGTCCGCACCCAGCGCATAGGCCAGAGGCATGACGATGGGAATGGTCACGGCAAAGATGCCCCAGGACGAGCCGGTGGCGAAGCTCAGCACCGCCATGCACAGGAACACCATGGCCGGCAGCATCTGCGGCGTCATGTAGGGCTTGAGCGTCTCGACCACGTACTGCGGCAGCATCAGCTGATCGCAGACGTCCTTGAACACGAAGGCCGCCACGCAGATGCCGATGGCCGGCAACATGGTCTTGAAGCCGTCGACCATCTGATCGAGCATCTCCGACAGCGGCATCAGGCGCTGCACCAGATAGAACGGCAGGGTCAGCAGCATGGTGGCGATCATGCCCATCCACACGTCGATGTCGAAATACACGGTGAAGCCGACCAGCATGGCCAGCGGCACCAGGAAGTTGTGCAGCTTGCCGCTCTCCTTGTCGGCGCCTTCGAACTCCTCCTCCAGCGACTTCATCGAGTAGTTGTGCTCAGGGCTCAGCTCGCCAACGTGCATGGCACCGGCGGAACCGTGGCGCGCCTGCAATTCGGCCTTGCGCATCGGCCCGATGTCCGGGAATAGCCCAGCGGCCACCAGCACCACCAGCAGCACCGCAGCCCAGGCATAGAGCATGTAGGGAATGGCCTGGATATACACGTTGATGCCCTGACCGGTCTCGGCGATGCCGTTGTTCTCCAGCAGGCCGCCAAAGAACACCGCCCAGGTGGACAGCGGCACCAGCACGCAGATCGGTGCGGCGGTGGAGTCGACCACGTAGGCCAGCTTCTCGCGGGAGATTCTGAAGCGGTCGGTGACGCGCTTCATGGTCTCGCCCACCGTCAGGGCATTGAGGTAGTCGTCGACGAAGATCACCACGCCGAGCACGAAGGTCATCAGCAACGAAGAGCGGCGCCCCTTGGCCAGCTTCAGTGCGCTGCGGCCGAAGGCCAGCGCGCCACCGGTACGCACCAGCAGGGCGATGAGTGCGCCGAAGCTGCCGCACACCAGGATCAGCCAGCCGATGGTTTCGTCCTGCATCACCTTGAGGGAAATTTCCGCGAAGCTGCCCAGCGCATCCTGCGGCGAAAGCAGCAGCAGGCCGCTGCAGGCCCCGATCAGCAAGGCGAGGATGGGGCGACGCAGCCAGATGGCGAGGGTCAGGACAACGGCAGGCGGGATAAGACTCAGAGCAGTAGGTTCGGACATGATCAGCAATTGTTCTTATTGGGGCCGGCACACCGGCGAAGCGGAGACTGCCGCACCTTACCCGAGCCCCAGGACGTACACAATATCAAACACGACGTGCGGAAAAATATTCACGCATCCAAGACTGCCCGTCTGCGACTCGACGAATCACGGGCAACAAAAAACCGGGCACGAGGCCCGGTTCTTCGTACAACCAGCAACTTACTCGGCAGCTTCTACCGAACCGCCGACCGGACGGTCGACCAGTTCAACGTAAGCCATCGGAGCGTTGTCGCCAGCGCGGAAACCGCACTTGAGGATGCGCAGGTAGCCGCCGTTACGGGTGGCGTAGCGCTTGCCCAGATCGTTGAACAGCTTGCCGACGATGGCTTTCGAACGGGTACGATCGAAGGCCAGACGACGGTTGGCAACGCTGTCTTCCTTGGCCAGGGTGATCAGCGGCTCGGCAACGCGACGCAGCTCCTTGGCTTTCGGCAGGGTAGTTTTGATCAGCTCGTGCTCGAACAGCGAGACCGCCATGTTCTGGAACATGGCCTTGCGGTGAGCGCTGGTGCGGCTGAGGTGACGGCCACTTTTACGATGACGCATGGTTCAATTCCTTACCAAACTTGTTCGTTCGGTGATGATGACGATCAGGCAGTGGCCTTATCGTCTTTCTTCAGACTTGCCGGCGGCCAGTTATCGAGGCGCATACCGAGGGACAGACCGCGAGAAGCCAGAACATCCTTGATTTCGGTCAGGGATTTCTTGCCCAGGTTCGGGGTTTTGAGCAGCTCTACTTCGGTGCGCTGAATCAGGTCGCCGATGTAGTAGATGTTCTCTGCCTTGAGGCAGTTGGCCGAACGTACGGTCAGTTCCAGGTCATCGACAGGACGCAGCAGGATCGGATCGATCTCGTCTTCCTGCTCGACCACTACCGGCTCGCTGTCGCCCTTGAGGTCGACGAACGCGGCCAGCTGCTGCTGCAGGATGGTCGCGGCACGACGGATGGCCTCTTCAGGATCCAGGGTACCGTTGGTTTCCAGGTCGATAACCAGTTTGTCCAGGTTGGTGCGCTGCTCGACACGGGCGTTTTCCACCACGTAAGCAACCCGACGCACAGGGCTGAACGAAGCATCCAGCTGCAAGCGACCAATGCTGCGGCTTTCATCTTCGTCGCTCTGACGCGCGTCAGCCGGCTCATAGCCGCGACCACGAGCTACGGTGAGCTTCATGTTCAGCGAGCCATTGGCGGCCAGGTTGGCGATGACGTGGTCGCCATTGACGATTTCGACATCGTGATCCAGCTGAATATCGGCAGCGGTAACTACGCCCGGGCCCTTCTTAGCCAGAGTCAGGGTCACTTCGTCACGGCCGTGCAGCTTGATAGCCAGACCTTTCAGGTTGAGCAGGATCTCGATTACATCTTCCTGCACACCTTCGATCGCGGAGTACTCGTGGAGTACGCCGTCGATCTCGGCCTCGACTACTGCACAGCCAGGCATGGAGGACAACAGGATGCGACGCAGCGCGTTGCCCAGGGTATGGCCGAAACCACGCTCGAGAGGCTCGAGGGTGATCTTGGCGCGGGTCGGACTGACCTCCTGCACATCGATGTGACGGGGGGTCAGGAACTCATTTACCGAAATCTGCATGGATGCACCTATTTTCTAGCCCTTACTTGGAGTAGAGCTCGACAATCAGGCTCTCGTTGATGTCAGCGGACAGATCGCCACGAGCCGGTACGTTCTTGAACACACCAGACTTCTTCTCGGCGTCTACTTCTACCCACTCAACGCGGCCGCGCTGGGCGCAGAGCTCAAGAGCCTGAGCGATGCGCAGCTGGTTCTTCGATTTCTCGCGAACAGCAACGACGTCGCCAGCTTTAACCTGGTAGGACGGTACGTTTACGGTCTGACCGTTGACGCTGATTGCTTTGTGCGAAACCAGCTGACGGGATTCGGCACGGGTAGCACCAAAGCCCATACGGTAAACCACGTTATCCAGACGGCACTCCAGCAGTTGCAGCAGGTTTTCGCCGGTGGCGCCCTTCTGGCTGGCAGCTTGCTTGTAGTAACCGCTGAACTGACGCTCCAGAACGCCGTAGATACGACGCACTTTCTGCTTCTCACGCAGCTGGGTGCCGTAGTCGGACTGGCGACCGCGACGCTGACCGTGAATACCGGGAGCTGCTTCGATGTTGCACTTAGATTCAAGCGCGCGAACACCGCTCTTCAGGAAGAGATCGGTGCCTTCACGGCGAGACAGTTTGCACTTGGGACCAATGTAACGAGCCATTTCTCACTGTCTCCTGTTTACACGCGACGCTTCTTCGGCGGACGGCACCCGTTGTGCGGGATCGGCGTCACGTCGGTGATGCTGGCGATTTTGTAGCCGCAGGCGTTCAGAGCACGCACGGCAGATTCGCGACCTGGACCCGGGCCCTTGACGTTCACGTCGAGGTTCTTCAGGCCATACTCCAGAGCGGCCTGACCAGCGCGCTCGGCGGCGATCTGGGCAGCGAACGGAGTGGACTTACGCGAGCCGCGGAAACCCGAACCACCCGAGGTAGCCCAGGACAGGGCGTTGCCCTGACGGTCGGTGATGGTCACGATGGTGTTGTTGAAAGACGCGTGGATGTGGGCGATGCCATCAACCACCGTCTTTTTGACTTTCTTACGAGTACGAGCAGCAGGTTTTGCCATGACTAAATTCCTGTCGATTCGCGAATGCGATTACTTGCGGATCGGCTTACGCGGGCCCTTGCGGGTGCGAGCGTTGGTCTTGGTACGCTGACCGCGAACCGGCAGACCTTTACGATGACGCAGGCCGCGGTAGCAACCCAGATCCATCAAGCGCTTGATCTTCATATTCACTTCACGACGCAGGTCGCCTTCGGTATTCACCTTGGCTACTTCGCCACGCAGCTGTTCGATCTGCTCGTCAGTCAGATCCTTGATTTTCGCAGCCGGGTTTACGCCGGTAGCGGCACAGATTTTCTGTGCAGTGGTGCGACCAACACCATAGATGTAGGTCAGCGAGATAACAGTGTGCTTGTTATCCGGAATGTTAACGCCTGCAATACGGGCCATTCAGTGGAACTCCAATTGACAGCTACCTACGCCCCGGAAGCCAAGAAATAGGGCGCGAGATATTAACGCTGTAAAAACAAATAATCAACCCGGCAGCGCACTAGCTGCCGGGCTTATCACGCGTGGTTCACACTCAGCCTTGGCGCTGCTTGTGACGCGGCTCTGCGCTGCAGATCACCCGCACGACACCTTCGCGACGGATAATTTTGCAGTTACGGCACAGCTTTTTCACCGATGCACGAACTTTCATTACCAACTCCTCGAACCTTACGGGTGGATCAGCGGAGCATGCCGCTGCCATAGCCCTTCAGGTTGGCTTTCTTCATCAGGGAATCGTACTGGTGAGACACGAGGTGCGATTGCACTTGGGACATGAAGTCCATGACAACCACAACCACGATCAGCAACGAGGTCCCGCCAAGGTAGAACGGAACGTTGGCCGCAACCACCAGGAACTGGGGCAGCAGGCACACGGCCGTCATGTACAGAGCACCGAACATGGTCAAGCGGGTCAGAACGCCATCGATATAGCGCGCCGACTGCTCGCCCGGACGAATGCCCGGAATAAAGGCACCGGACTTCTTCAGGTTTTCCGCCACGTCTTTCGGGTTGAACATCAGTGCCGTGTAGAAGAAGCAGAAGAAAATGATCCCTGCACTAAACAGCAGAATGTTCAACGGCTGACCAGGAGCGATAGCCTGCGAAATGTCCTGCAGCCAGCCCAAACCCTCGGACTGACCGAACCAGGCACCCAGCGAGGCCGGGAACAGCAGAAGGCTGCTGGCGAAAATGGCCGGGATTACGCCCGCCATGTTCACCTTCAACGGCAGGTGGCTGGTCTGCGCAGCGAAGACCTTGCGGCCCTGCTGACGCTTGGCGTAGTGCACCGCAATGCGACGCTGACCACGCTCGATGAACACCACGAAACCGATGATCGCTACTGCCAGCAGGCCGATGGCGATCAGAGCGAAGATGTTGATATCGCCCTGACGAGCAGACTCGAAAGACTGCCCGATCGCCGACGGCAGACCGGCCACGATGCCTGCAAAGATCAGCATCGAGATACCGTTGCCGACACCGCGCTCGGTGATCTGCTCGCCCAGCCACATCATGAACATCGCGCCCGCCACGAAAGTGGTGATCGCCACGAAATGGAAGCCGAAATCGACCGAGAACGCCACGCCCTGACTGGCCAGACCAACGGACATACCGATGGCCTGAACGAACGCCAGGACGAGAGTGCCGTAGCGGGTGTACTGGCTGATCTTGCGACGGCCAGCTTCACCTTCCTTCTTCAACTGCTCCAGCTGCGGGCTGACGGCGGTCATCAGCTGCATGATGATCGATGCCGAGATGTACGGCATGATCCCCAGTGCAAAGATGCTCATCCGCTCCAGCGCGCCGCCGGAAAACATGTTGAACAAGCTAAGAATGGTCCCCTCATTCTGCCGGAACAGATCCGCCAGTCGGTCTGGGTTGATGCCAGGAACCGGGATGTGCGCACCTATCCGGTAGACGATGATCGCCATGAACAGGAAGCGCAAACGAGCCCAGAGTTCGGACAACCCGCCACCTGCCAGCGCTGAGAGAGCACCTTGCTTAGCCATTTAGTCCTCGAACTTACCGCCAGCTGCTTCGATAGCCGCACGCGCACCTTTGGTGGCAGCGATGCCTTTCAGGGTGACCGCACGGGTAACCTCACCGGACAGCATCACTTTCACGCGCTGTACGTGTTGGCCAACCAGATTGGCATCCTTCAGAGCCTGCAGAGTGACAACGCCTTCCAGCTTGTTCAGCTCGGAGGTACGCACTTCAGCGCGATCCATAGCCTTCAGGGAGACGAAGCCGAACTTCGGCAGACGGCGGTGCAGCGGCTGCTGACCACCCTCGAAGCCCGGAGCGATGGAACCACCGGAGCGGGAGGTCTGACCTTTGTGGCCACGGCCACCGGTCTTACCCAGACCGCTGCCGATGCCACGGCCCGGACGGTGCTTCTCGCGACGGGCACCCGGCGCGGAACGCAGATCGTTCAGTTGCATGATTAACCCTCCACCTTCAGCAGGTAGTAAGCCTTGTTGATCATGCCGCGGTTTTCCGGAGTATCCAGAACCTCTACGGTGTGACCGATGCGACGCAGGCCCAGGCCCTTGACGCAAGCTTTGTGATTGGCCAGACGGCCATTGGTGCTCTTGATCAGAGTCACTTTGACGGTATTAGCCATGGTTAGAGAATCTCCTCGACGCTCTTGCCACGCTTGGCTGCAACGGATTCCGGAGACTGCATGGTCTTCAGACCCTTGAAGGTGGCATGAACCACGTTCACCGGGTTGGTCGAGCCGTAGCACTTGGCCAGAACGTTCTGTACACCAGCCACTTCCAGAACGGCACGCATGGCGCCGCCGGCGATGATACCGGTACCTTCGGAAGCCGGCTGCATGTACACCTTGGAGGCGCCATGAGCGGACTTGATCGGGTACTGCAGAGTGGTGCCGTTCAGATCCACCTGGATCATGTTGCGACGCGCAGCTTCCATCGCCTTCTGGATGGCAGCCGGTACTTCGCGGGACTTGCCACGGCCGAAACCGACGCGGCCCTTGCCATCACCCACCACGGTCAGCGCGGTGAAGGTGAAGATACGGCCACCCTTTACGGTCTTGGCAACGCGGTTAACCTGGACCAGCTTCTCGATATAGCCTTCGTCGCGCTTTTGGTCGTTATTTGCCATAACTTAGAACTCCAGCCCGCCTTCACGAGCAGCATCGGCCAGCGCCTTGACGCGACCGTGGTACTTGAAGCCAGAACGGTCGAATGCAACCTGAGTCACACCAGCGGCTTTCGCGCGCTCGGCAACCAGCTGACCTACTTTCTTGGCGGCGTCGACGTTGCCAGTGGCGCCATCACGCAGTGCTTTGTCCAAGGTCGAGGCGCTGGCCAGAACCTTGCTGCCGTCGGCCGAAATGACCTGGGCGTAGATGTGTTGCGAAGAGCGATACACGCACAGACGCACGGCTTCGAGCTCGTGCATTTTCAGGCGTGCTTTGCGAGCGCGACGCAGACGAGTAACTTTTTTGTCGGTCATATCTCAGCCCCTTACTTCTTCTTGGCTTCTTTACGACGGACGACTTCATCCGCGTAACGAACGCCTTTGCCCTTGTAAGGCTCAGGACGACGGAAGTCACGGATCTCCGCAGCCACCTGACCCACCAGTTGCTTGTCGATACCCTTGATCAGGATCTCGGTCTGGTTAGGGGTTTCAGCCACGACGCCTGCCGGCAGTTCGTAGTCGATCGGGTGAGAGAAGCCCAGCGCGAGGTTCAGCACCTGACCTTTGGCCTGGGCCTTGTAGCCTACGCCGACCAGTTGCAGCTTGCGCTCGAAGCCTTGGCTGACGCCGATGACCATGTTGTTGACCAGAGCACGAGTGGTGCCGGCCATGGCCTTGTTCTGCTGATCGCCGTTACGAGCGGCGAAACGCAGTTCGGAGCCTTCCTGGATCACTTCTACGGAAGAGTGAACGTTCAGTTCCAGAGCGCCCTTGGCACCCTTGACCGAAAGCTGCTGACCGGCGAGTTTGACCTCGACACCGGCAGGCAGCACAACGGGGTTCTTAGCAACGCGAGACATGCTTATCCCCCCTTAGAACACGGTGCAGAGCACTTCGCCGCCGACACCGGCAGCGCGCGCAGCGCGATCCGTCATCACACCTTTGTTGGTGGAGACGATGGAAACACCGAGACCGCCGCGTACCTTCGGCAGGTCATCGACGGATTTGTATTGACGAAGGCCGGGACGGCTCACGCGCTTGACTTCCTCGATGACCGGACGGCCTTCGAAGTACTTCAGCTCGATGGACAGCTGCGGCTTGGCTTCGCCATTGACTTCATAACCCGCAATGTAACCTTCGTCCTTCAGAACCTTGGCTACAGCCACCTTCAGAGTGGAAGACGGCATGCTTACGACGGACTTTTCAGCCATCTGGGCATTACGGATACGAGTTAGCATGTCCGCTAACGGGTCCTGCATACTCATGGGCTAGACGCTCCTGATACAAAAAGAACAGCCCGAGGGCTGTGGGATCATCCAAAAGCTCGGCATGGAAATACCAGGCTCAGGAGAGCCGGACATTCTAGAGACCGATCAAAAATGAAGCAAGCCCCAAAAGGGGCTTGTTCATATAAAGACAAAGCCGGCACTAGGCCGGCTTCGCTTTTTTACTGCTACTTACCAGCTGGCTTTCACCAGGCCCGGTACGTCACCACGCATGGCGGCTTCGCGCAGTTTGTTACGCGACAGACCGAACTTGCGGTAAACGCCGTGCGGACGGCCGGTGATGCGGCAACGGTTACGCAGGCGCGAGGCGCTGGCGTCACGCGGCTGCTTCTGCAGAGCGACCTGAGCTTCCCAACGAGCTTCCGGAGTGGAGTTCGGGTTGGCGATGATCGCTTTCAGCTCGGCACGCTTCTTGGCGTACTTGGCAACCGTTTGCTGACGCTTCAGCTCGCGGTTTTTCATGCTTGTCTTGGCCATTGTCCAGACTCCGATCAGTTGCGGAACGGGAAGTTGAAAGCACGCAGCAGAGCGCGGCCTTCATCATCGTTACGGGCAGTGGTAGTCAGGGTGATGTCCAGACCACGCAGCGCATCGATCTTGTCGTAATCGATTTCCGGGAAGATGATCTGCTCTTTCACGCCCATGCTGTAGTTGCCACGGCCATCGAAGGACTTGGCATTCAGGCCGCGGAAGTCACGCACGCGCGGCAGGGAGATGGACAGCAGACGATCCAGGAACTCGTACATACGCTCGCGACGCAGAGTGACCTTGACGCCAATCGGCCAACCTTCACGAACCTTGAAACCTGCGATCGACTTGCGGGCATGAGTCACCACGACTTTCTGACCGGTGATCTTCTCGAGGTCGGCAACAGCGTTCTCGATGACTTTCTTGTCACCGATCGCTTCGCCCAGGCCCATGTTCAGGGTGATCTTGGTGATGCGCGGAACTTCCATCACGTTGGCCAGCTTCAGTTCTTCCTTCAGCTTGGGCGCGATTTCCTTCCGGTAAATCTCTTTCAGTCGTGCCATGGTATTTACCTACGGATTCTCAAGCGCCAACCGGCTTCTGGGTGGACTTGAAGACACGAATTTTCTTGCCGTCTTCGATCTTGAAGCCAACGCGATCAGCCTTGTTGGTTTCAGAGTTGAAGATGGCAACGTTGGAAGCGTGCAGCGGCGCTTCTTTCTCGACGATACCGCCTTGAACGCCCGACATCGGGTTCGGCTTGGTATGACGCTTCACCAGGTTGATGCCACCGACGACCAGACGGTCGTCAGCGAGAACCTTGAGCACCTTACCGCGCTTACCTTTGTCTTTGCCGGCGATCACGATGATCTCGTCGTCACGACGAATCTTTTGCATGTCGGATCTCCTTAAAGCACTTCAGGGGCGAGCGAGACGATCTTCATGAACTTCTCGGAACGCAGTTCACGGGTCACCGGCCCGAAGATACGGGTACCGATCGGCTCTTGCTTGTTGTTCAGCAGAACAGCAGCGTTGCCGTCGAAGCGAATGATCGAGCCATCGGCACGGCGAACGCCGTGACGGGTACGAACGACCACTGCGGTCATGACCTGACCTTTCTTCACTTTGCCGCGCGGAATTGCTTCCTTGACGGTGACCTTGATGATGTCGCCGATGCCGGCGTAGCGACGATGCGAGCCGCCCAGCACCTTGATGCACATAACACGACGTGCACCGCTGTTGTCAGCCACATCGAGCATGGATTGAGTCTGAATCATAAAATTTCTCCGACCCTTAGCTCTTAGACTTCGACGGCGCGTTCAACGACTTCAACCAGAGCCCAGGACTTGGTCTTGGACTGCGGGCGGGTTTCGCGAATGGAAACCTTGTCGCCGATCTTGCACTGGTTGCTTTCGTCGTGAGCGTGCAGCTTGGTCGAACGCTTGACGTATTTACCGTAGATCGGGTGCTTGACGCGACGCTCGATCAGAACGGTGATGGTCTTGTCCATCTTGTCGCTGACAACACGGCCGGTCAGCGTACGGACTGTTTTTTCAACTTCGGCCATGATCACTTACCTGCCTGCTGGCTGAGGACAGTCTTGACGCGAGCGATGTCGCGCTTCACTTGCGAGAGCAGGTGAGACTGCCCCAGCTGGCCAGTCGCCTTCTGCATACGCAGATTGAACTGGTCGCGCAGCAGCTCGAGCAGTTGCTCGTTCAGCTGTTGTGCGCTTTTTTCACGAAGTTCGGTCGCTTTCATCACATCACCGTCCGCTTAACAAAGGTGGTGGCGAGCGGCAGCTTTGCAGCAGCCAGGGCAAATGCCTCGCGCGCCAGCTCTTCGGATACGCCTTCGATCTCGTACAGGACCTTGCCTGGCTGGATCTGGGCTACCCAGTATTCAACGCCACCCTTACCTTTACCCATACGCACTTCGAGAGGCTTCTTGGTAACCGGCTTGTCCGGGAAGACGCGGATCCAGATCTTGCCGCCACGCTTAACGTGACGGGTCAGAGCACGACGAGCGGACTCGATCTGACGAGCGGTGAGACGACCGCGGGCGACAGACTTCAGCGCGAACTCGCCGAAGCTGACCTTGCTACCGCGCTGAGCCAGACCACGGTTGTGGCCGGTCATCTGCTTGCGGAACTTCGTACGCTTTGGTTGCAACATGATGCGTACTCCTTATTTCTTAGCAGCTTTACGAGGAGCGGGCGCTTGCGGCTTCAGCTCTTCAGTGCGGCCACCGATGACCTCACCCTTGAAGATCCAAACCTTGACGCCGATCACACCGTAAGTGGTGTGCGCTTCGTAGGTGGCGTAATCGATATCGGCACGCAGGGTGTGCAGAGGCACACGACCTTCGCGATACCACTCGGTACGGGCAATTTCAGCGCCGCCAAGACGACCGCTCACCTGGATCTTGATGCCCTTGGCACCAATGCGCATGGCGTTCTGTACAGCGCGCTTCATGGCGCGACGGAACATAACGCGACGCTCCAGCTGCTGAGCTACGCTCTGCGCAACCAGCATACCGTCGAGCTCCGGCTTGCGGATCTCTTCGATGTTGATGTGCACCGGCACACCCATTTGCTTGGTCAGGTCCTGACGCAGCTTCTCAACATCTTCACCTTTCTTGCCGATCACGATGCCGGGACGAGCGGTGTGGATGGTGATGCGTGCGGTTTGAGCCGGACGAGCGATGTCGATACGGCTAACGGACGCGCTTTTTAGTTTGTCTTGCAGGTATGCACGAACCTTCAGGTCGGCGTTCAGGTAGTCGGCGTAATTGCGACCATCTGCGTACCAGACCGAGGTGTGATCCTTGACGATTCCCAGGCGGATGCCAACGGGATGTACTTTCTGACCCATCTGATCGACTCCGTTACTTGTCCGCAACCTTGACAGTGATATGGCAAGACCGCTTGACGATGCGATCAGCACGGCCCTTGGCACGCGGCATGATGCGCTTAAGCGAACGCCCTTCGTTGACGAAAACGGTGCTGACCTTCAGGTCATCAACGTCTGCGCCTTCGTTGTGCTCGGCGTTGGCAACGGCCGACTCCAGCACTTTCTTCATGATCTCGGCGGCTTTCTTGCTGCTGAAAGCCAGCAGGTTGAGCGCTTCGCCCACCTTCTTCCCGCGGATCTGGTCGGCGACCAGGCGAGCTTTCTGGGCGGAGATGCGAGCGCCCGACAACTTAGCGGCTACTTCCATTTCCAAACCCCTTAACGCTTGCCTTTCTTGTCGGCAACGTGACCACGATAGGTACGGGTGCCGGCAAATTCGCCCAGTTTGTGGCCGACCATGTCTTCGTTCACGAGGACCGGGACATGCTGACGACCGTTATGCACAGCGATGGTCAGACCGACCATCTGCGGCAGGATCATGGAACGACGCGACCAGGTTTTAACCGGCTTGCGATCGTTCTTTTCCACCGCCGCTTCGACCTTCTTCAGTAGGTGAAGATCGATAAAAGGACCTTTTTTCAGAGAACGTGGCACTGTCGTATCCCTCTATTTACTTGCGACGACGGACGATCATGTTGTCGGTGCGCTTGTTAGCACGGGTCTTCGCGCCCTTGGTCGGGAAGCCCCATGGCGACACCGGATGACGACCACCGGAGGTACGACCTTCACCACCACCGTGCGGGTGATCAACCGGGTTCATGGCAACACCACGAACGGTCGGACGAACGCCACGCCAGCGCTTGGCACCAGCCTTACCCAGCGAACGCAGGCTGTGCTCGGAGTTCGAGACTTCGCCCAGGGTCGCACGGCACTCAGCCAGGACTTTGCGCATTTCGCCGGAGCGCAGACGCAGAGTCACATAAGCACCTTCACGCGCGATCAGCTGAGCGGAAGCACCAGCGGAACGAGCAATCTGCGCGCCTTTGCCCGGCTTCAGCTCGATACCGTGAACGGTCGAACCTACCGGAATGTTGCGCAGCTGCAGGCTGTTGCCCGGCTTGATCGGCGCCATGTTGCCGGCTACCAGCTGATCGCCAGCTACAACGCCTTTCGGGGCGATGATGTAGCGACGCTCACCGTCGGCATACTTCAGCAGAGCGATGTGAGCAGTACGGTTCGGATCGTATTCCACGCGCTCGACAGTGGCAGGGATGCCATCCTTGTCGTTGCGACGGAAGTCGACCAGACGGTAATGCTGCTTGTGGCCACCACCGATATGACGGGTGGTGATACGGCCGTTGTTGTTACGACCACCGGACTTCGACTTCTTCTCGAGCAGCGGAGCGTACGGAGCGCCTTTGTGCAGCTCCTGATTGACCACCTTGACCACAAAACGGCGGCCAGCGGAAGTCGGTTTGCATTTAACGATTGCCATGATGCACCCCTTCCTTACTCAGCACTGCTGGTGAAATCGAGTTCTTGGCCCGGCTGAAGGGAGATAACTGCCTTCTTCCAGTCGTTACGCTTGCCCAGACCGCGAGCGGTGCGCTTGCTCTTGCCCAGAACGTTCTGGGTAGTAACGCGCTCAACCTTCACGTTGAACAGGCTTTCGACGGCCTTCTTGATTTCCAGCTTGGTCGCATCGGTAGCGACTTTGAAAACGAACTGACCTTGCTTGTCAGCCAGAACCGTGGCCTTCTCGGAGATGTGCGGGCCAAGCAGCACTTTGAATACGCGTTCCTGGTTCATCCCAGCAGCTCCTCGAATTTCTTCACGGCCGAAACAGTGACCAGCACTTTTTCGTACGCGATCAGGCTGACCGGATCGGAACCCTGGACGTCACGTACGTCGACGTGCGGCAGGTTGCGGGCAGCCAGGTACAGGTTCTGATCGACCGCATCGGATACGATCAGCACATCGTTCAGACCCAGGCCGTTCAGCTTGCTCAGCAGAGCCTTGGTTTTCGGAGCTTCGACAGCGAAGTCTTCAACCACTACCAGACGGTCGGTACGAACCAGCTCAGCAAGGATGGAGCGCAGAGCAGCGCGGTACATCTTCTTGTTCAGCTTTTGGTCGTGATTACGGGTGGACGCTGCGAAGGTCACACCACCGCCACGCCAGATCGGACCACGAGTGGTACCAGCACGAGCACGACCGGTGCCCTTCTGACGCCACGGGCGCTTGCCGCCACCGGAAACGTCGGAACGGGACTTCTGGCCTTTGGTGCCCTGACGGCCGCCAGCCATGTAGGCTACGACTGCTTGGTGAACCAGGGTCTCGTTGAACTCGCCACCGAAGGTCGCATCGGACACTTCGATCGCCTGAGCGCCATTTACATTCAATTGCATCTCAGATTCTCCCCTTACGCCTTGACAGCCGGACGAACGATAACGTCGCCGCCAGTAGCGCCCGGAACGGCACCCTTGACCAGCAGCAGATTACGCTCGGCGTCTACGCGAACGACTTCCAGGGACTGTACGGTCACGCGCTCAGCGCCCATATGACCGGACATCTTTTTGCCCTTGAATACACGACCCGGGGTCTGGCACTGGCCGATGGAACCCGGTACACGGTGAGAAACGGAGTTACCGTGAGTGTTGTCCTGGCCGCGGAAGTTCCAACGCTTGATGGTACCGGCAAAGCCTTTACCTTTGGACTGACCGGTGACATCCACCAGTTGACCAGCTTGGAAAATTTCAGCGTTGATCAGATCGCCAGCCTGGTAGTCGCCTTCTTCAAGACGGAACTCCATAACAGTGCGACCTGCCGCGACGTTCGCCTTGGCGAAGTGACCGGCCTGAGCCTTGCTGACGCGCGAGGCGCGACGCTCACCGACAGTGACCTGCACTGCGCGGTAGCCATCGGACTCCTCGTTTTTGAACTGGGTGACGCGATTCGGCTCGATCTCGATGACCGTGACCGGAATGGAGACACCTTCTTCGGTGAAAATGCGGGTCATGCCGCACTTACGACCGACTACACCAATAGTCATGTTGTAAACCTCATGAGTGTACGGGGCTTTCACCCGCTATGGCCGCCCATTTCAGAGCGTTACACGACTAAAACCGCCAGGTTTTAGCCGAGGCTGATCTGCACTTCCACGCCTGCCGCAAGGTCGAGCTTCATCAGCGCGTCAACGGTTTTATCCGTCGGCTGGACGATGTCCAGAACACGCTTATGAGTGCGGATTTCGTACTGATCACGCGCGTCTTTGTTGACGTGCGGAGAAATCAGAACGGTGTACCGCTCCTTACGAGTAGGCAGAGGAATCGGACCACGCACCTGAGCACCAGTACGTTTCGCGGTTTCCACGATTTCCTGGGTAGATTGATCGATCAGGCGATGGTCAAAAGCCTTCAACCGAATACGGATTTGTTGGTTTTGCATTTTGACCTCAGATTCCAAGCTGCTAATCCCCACAGACGGACTACGCCCGCTCGAGGGAGGCGCAATTGTACGGATGCCCCCTGGGGGTGTCAACTTTTAACCAGTTCAAAAGAAAAGGGCCCCGAAGGGCCCTTTTCTCTCAAGCGGATCGTCGATTACTCGATGATCTTGGCAACCACGCCGGCACCGACGGTACGACCGCCTTCGCGGATCGCGAAACGCAGGCCGTCTTCCATGGCGATCGGCTTGATCAGGGTAACAACCATCTTGATGTTGTCGCCCGGCATTACCATCTCAACGCCTTCCGGCAGTTCGCACGAACCGGTCACGTCAGTGGTACGGAAGTAGAACTGCGGACGGTAGCCCTTGAAGAACGGGGTGTGACGACCACCTTCTTCCTTGGACAGCACGTACACTTCAGCTTCGAACTTGGTGTGCGGCTTGATGGTGCCCGGCTTGGCCAGAACCTGACCACGCTCGACTTCATCACGCTTGGTGCCGCGCAGCAGCACGCCGCAGTTCTCACCAGCACGACCTTCGTCCAGCAGCTTGCGGAACATCTCAACGCCGGTGCAGGTGGTCTTGGTGGTCGGACGCAGACCAACGATTTCGATTTCTTCCTGGATTTTGACGATACCGCGCTCGACACGACCGGTTACTACAGTACCGCGGCCGGAGATCGAGAACACGTCTTCGATCGGCATCAGGAACGGACGATCGATGGCACGAACCGGCTCAGGAATGTAGGTATCCAGAGTCTCAACCAGCTTCTTGACGGCACTGGTGCCCAGCTCGTTGGTGTCTTCGCCGTTCAGCGCCATCAGCGCGGAGCCGATGATGATCGGAGTGTCGTCACCCGGGAAATCGTAGGTGCTCAGCAGGTCGCGAACTTCCATCTCGACCAGCTCCAGCAGCTCGGCGTCGTCAACCATGTCAGCCTTGTTCAGGAAGACAACGATGTACGGAACGCCAACCTGACGGGACAGCAGGATGTGCTCACGGGTTTGCGGCATGGGGCCGTCGGCAGCCGAGCAGACCAGGATCGCGCCGTCCATCTGGGCAGCACCGGTGATCATGTTCTTCACGTAGTCGGCGTGGCCCGGGCAGTCAACGTGCGCGTAGTGACGAATGTTGGAGTCGTACTCTACGTGCGCGGTGTTGATGGTGATACCACGAGCTTTTTCTTCCGGAGCGCTGTCGATCTTGTCGAAGTCAACACGAGCCGAACCGAATACTTCGGAGCAGACGCGGGTCAGAGCAGCGGTCAGAGTGGTCTTACCGTGGTCAACGTGACCGATGGTGCCGACGTTGACGTGCGGTTTGTTACGTTCGAATTTTTCCTTAGCCACGACAGTAAACCTCTTACTTAAAGGGCGGGATTAGCCTTGTTTTTTAACCAGAGCTTCGACGATGTTCGACGGAGCCTCTGCGTACTTGGAGAATTCCATGGAGTAGCTGGCGCGACCCTGGGACATGGAACGAACGTCGGTAGCGTAACCAAACATCTCGCCCAGCGGAACTTCGGCACGGATAACCTTACCGGATACCGAATCTTCCATACCCTGGATCAGACCACGACGACGGTTCAGGTCACCCATCACGTCACCCATGTAATCCTCAGGAGTTACCACTTCCACCTTCATGATCGGCTCGAGCACCTTGCCGCCGCCCTTCTGGGCCAGCTGCTTGGTCGCCATGGAGGCAGCGATCTTGAACGCCATCTCGTTGGAGTCGACGTCGTGGTAGGAACCATCGAACACGGTCGCCTTCAGGCCGATCAGCGGATAACCGGCAACGACGCCGTTCTTCATCTGCTCTTCGATACCCTTCTGGATCGCCGGGATGTATTCCTTCGGAACCACACCACCCACAACCTCGTTGGTGAACACCAGGCCTTCGGTGATGTTGCCCTTGTCGTCCACGTCCGGAGCCGAGAAGCGGATCCAGCAGTGACCGAACTGACCGCGACCACCGGACTGACGAACGAACTTGCCTTCGATCTCGACGCTGTCCTTGGTGATGGTTTCACGGTAGGAAACCTGCGGCTTACCGATGTTGGCCTCGACGTTGAACTCGCGCTTCATGCGGTCAACGAGGATGTCCAGGTGCAGCTCACCCATACCGGAGATGATGGTCTGACCAGTCTCTTCGTCGGTCTTGACGCGGAACGACGGGTCTTCCTGAGCCAGTTTGCCCAGAGCGATACCCATCTTCTCCTGGTCGGCCTTGGTCTTCGGCTCTACAGCTACCGAGATGACCGGCTCCGGGAAGTCCATACGCTCGAGGATGATCGGCTTGTCCGGATCGCACAGGGTTTCACCAGTGGTGACGTCCTTCATGCCGATCAGAGCAGCGATGTCGCCAGCGCGTACCTCTTTGATCTCGTCACGCTGGTTGGCGTGCATCTGCACCATACGACCAACGCGCTCTTTCTTGCCTTTCACGGAGTTGATGACCGACTGGCCAGACTCCAGAACGCCCGAGTAAACGCGAACGAAGGTCAGGGTACCAACGAACGGGTCGGTAGCGATCTTGAACGCCAGAGCCGAGAACGGCTCGTTGTCGTCTGCATGACGCTCGTCGTAGTCGGACTCTTCCATCTGCTCTTTCGGCTTGTCAGCCAGATCAGGGTGAATACCCTTGATCGCCGGAATTTCGGTCGGAGCAGGCAGGAAGTCGATGACGGCATCGAGAACCAGGGGAACACCCTTGTTCTTGAAGGAGGAGCCACAGACAGCCGGCACGATCTCGCTCGCCAGAGTACGGGCGCGCAGACCGGCCTTGATGTCCTCGGCCGACAGGTCACCTTCTTCCAGGTACTTGTTCATCAGCTCTTCGCTGGCTTCGGCAGCTGCCTCGACCATGTTGGAGCGCCACTCGTTGGCCAGGTCTACCAGCTCGGCAGGAATTTCTTCCTCACGGTAGGTAGTACCCTTGTCATCGTCGTTCCAGTAGATGGCCTTCATCTTGATCAGGTCGACCTGACCTTCGAAGTTCTCTTCGGCACCGATGGCGATCTGGATCGGAACCGGGGTGTGACCCAGACGGTTCTTGATCTGACCGACGACGCGCAGGAAGTTGGCACCGGCACGGTCCATCTTGTTCACGTAGACGATACGCGGAACACCGTACTTGTTGGCCTGACGCCATACGGTTTCGGACTGCGGCTCAACGCCCGAGGTACCGCAGAACACAACGACAGCGCCGTCGAGTACGCGCAGGGAGCGCTCTACTTCGATGGTGAAGTCAACGTGACCGGGGGTATCGATGACGTTTACGCGGTACTTGTCGTACTGACGACGAGAACCTTCCCAGAAGGTGGTGATCGCAGCAGAAGTAATGGTGATACCACGCTCCTGCTCCTGAACCATCCAGTCGGTGGTCGCGGCGCCATCATGCACCTCGCCCATCTTGTGGCTCAGGCCTGTGTAGAACAGGATCCGCTCGGTAGTGGTGGTCTTGCCCGCGTCAACGTGGGCACAGATACCGATGTTACGGTAGCGGTTAATTGCTGTATTACGAGCCATAAAGCCCTCGCAAGGTTAGTGGAGCCGGAATTAGAAGCGGTAGTGCGAGAAAGCCTTGTTGGCCTCGGCCATACGGTGCACGTCTTCACGCTTCTTGACAGCAGCGCCTTTGCCTTCAGCAGCATCCAGCAGCTCACCAGCCAGACGCAGAGCCATGGACTTCTCGCCGCGCTTGCGCGCGTAGTCCACCAGCCAGCGCATGGCCAGGGCGTTACGACGGGACGGACGAACTTCGACCGGAACCTGGTAGGTAGCACCGCCTACACGGCGGGACTTGACTTCGACCAGCGGAGCGATGGCGTCGAGAGCTTTCTCGAAGATCTCCAGGGGATCGCTGTTCTTGCGTGCTTTGACAGTGTCCAGAGCACCGTAAACGATGCGCTCGGCCACGGCCTTCTTGCCGCTTTCCATCACGTGGTTCATGAATTTGGCGAGGATCTGGCTTCCGTATTTCGGATCGTCCAGGATCTCACGCTTGGCTGCTACACGACGTCTTGGCATTGATAAGCCCTCAAACGGTCTTCAGGTTAGCTCGGGACCAACGGCGAACGCCGCGCCCGACCTTACTCTTATCGACTCAACTAAATAAAAAGGATCAAGCGGCCTTATTTCGGACGCTTGGTACCGTACTTGGAACGACCCTGCTTACGGTCTTTGACGCCGGAGGTATCCAGCGAACCACGCACGGTGTGGTAGCGCACACCCGGAAGGTCCTTTACACGACCGCCACGGATCAGCACGACGCTGTGCTCTTGCAGGTTGTGGCCTTCACCGCCGATGTACGAAGACACTTCGTAGCCGTTGGTCAGACGCACACGGCACACTTTACGCAGTGCCGAGTTAGGTTTCTTCGGCGTGGTGGTGTACACGCGGGTGCACACGCCACGGCGCTGCGGGCAGTTCTGCAGCGCAGGCACGTCGGATTTCTCGACGATACGCTTACGCGGCTGACGTACCAGCTGGTTGATAGTTGCCATCTACTAGCTCCACTGTTGTCTTTCGACGCTCACAAATAAAGATGGCAGAGCCAAACGCCCTGCCAAATTTAGGGGTGCATGAGTCTAAAGAGACTCACGCCCCCAGTCAAGGCAAAGCCCCGCTAGCGAACTAGCGAGGCTTCGACTCAATTTCCGCTGGAGTTCAGCGCTTCGGTCAGTGCGGCTTCCACCTCACTGGCGCTGACACGTACCGGCTTGTCGGCATCACGCTTGCGCTTGCGCTCGCTGTGATAGGCCAGACCGGTACCGGCCGGGATCAGACGACCCACGACCACGTTCTCTTTCAGACCACGCAGGTAGTCGCGCTTGCCAGTGACCGCCGCCTCGGTGAGGACGCGGGTGGTTTCCTGGAAGGACGCTGCCGAGATGAAGGACTCGGTGGACAGCGACGCCTTGGTGATACCCAGCAGTACGCGGGTGTACTTGGCGACGAACTTGTCCTCTTCGGCCAGACGCTCGTTCTCGCCCAGAACCTGGGTGAGTTCCATCTGGTCGCCCTTGATGAAGGACGAATCGCCGGACTCGGTGACTTCAACCTTACGCAGCATCTGACGCAGGATGGTCTCGATGTGCTTGTCGTTGATCTTCACGCCCTGCAGACGGTAAACGTCCTGGATCTCGTTGACGATGTACTTGGCCAGCGCGCTGACACCCAGCAGACGCAGGATGTCGTGCGGATCGCTCGGGCCGTCGGAGATGACTTCGCCGCGGTTCACTTGTTCGCCCTCGAAGACGTTCAGGTGACGCCACTTCGGAATCAGCTCCTCGTACGGATCGCTGCCATCGGTCGGGGTGATGACCAGACGGCGCTTGCCCTTGGTCTCCTTGCCGAAGCTGATGGTGCCGCTGATTTCCGCCAGGATCGAAGCTTCCTTCGGACGACGAGCTTCGAACAGATCGGCAACGCGCGGCAGACCACCGGTGATGTCGCGAGTCTTCGAGGTTTCCTGCGGGATACGGGCGATAACGTCACCGACCGCGATCTGCGCACCGTCCGCCACGCCGACCAGGGCGTTGGCAGGCAGGAAGTACTGGGCGGGAACGTCGGTACCCGGCAGCAGCAGTTCCTTGCCGTTGGCGTCGACCATCTTGATGGCCGGACGAATGTCCTTGCCAGCAGCCGGACGATCCTTCGGATCGAGAACCTCGATGTTGGTCAGACCGGTGAGTTCGTCGGTCTGACGCTTGATGGTGATGCCCTCCTCCATGCCGACGAAGGTCACGATACCCTTCATTTCGGTCACGATCGGGTGGGTGTGCGGGTCCCACTTGGCGACGATGGCGCCAGCGTCGACCTTGTCACCTTCCTTCACGGAGATCACGGCACCGTACGGCAGCTTGTAGCGCTCGCGCTCACGACCGAACTCGTCGGCCACGGCCAGCTCGCCGGAGCGGGAAACCGCTACCAGGTTGCCGTCGACACGCTCGACGTGCTTCAGGTTGTGCAGACGGATCGCACCACCGTTCTTCACCTGGACGCTGTCGGCAGCCGAGGTACGGCTTGCAGCACCACCGATGTGGAAGGTACGCATGGTCAGCTGGGTACCCGGCTCACCGATGGACTGGGCGGCGATGACGCCGACCGCTTCACCGATGTTGACCTGGTGACCGCGAGCCAGGTCGCGACCGTAGCACTTGGCGCAGATGCCGTAGCGGGTTTCGCAGGTGATCGGCGAACGCACGACCACTTCGTCGACGCTGTTGAGCTCGATGAACTCGACCCACTTCTCGTCGATCAGGGTGCCGGCCGGAACGATGACGTCCTCGGTGCCCGGCTTGAACACGTCCTTGGCAATCACACGGCCCAGTACGCGCTCACCCAGCGGCTCGACGACGTCACCACCTTCGATGTGCGGGGTCATCAGCAGGCCCTGCTCGGTGCCGCAATCGATCTCGGTCACCACCAGATCCTGGGCCACGTCGACCAGACGACGGGTCAGGTAACCGGAGTTCGCGGTCTTCAGTGCGGTATCCGCCAGACCCTTACGAGCACCGTGGGTGGAGATGAAGTACTGCAGAACCGACAGACCTTCGCGGAAGTTCGCGGTGATCGGCGTCTCGATGATGGAGCCGTCCGGCTTGGCCATCAGGCCACGCATACCGGCCAGCTGACGGATCTGGGCGGCGCTACCACGCGCACCGGAGTCCGCCATCATGTACATGGAGTTGAAGGACTCCTGCTCGACGGTCTTGCCTTCGCGATCGACAACCGGCTCTTTCGAGAGGTTGGCCATCATCGCCTTGGACACTTCGTCGTTGGCCTTCGACCAGAGGTCGATCACCTTGTTGTACTTCTCGCCCTGGGTGACCAGGCCGGAGGCGTACTGCGACTCGATTTCCTTCACTTCCTCGGTGGCGGCGTCGATGATGCGCGCCTTTTCTTCCGGGATGACGAAGTCGTTCACGCCGATCGACACACCGGAGATGGTCGAGTAGGCGAAACCGGTGTACATCAGCTGGTCAGCGAAGATGACGGTGTCCTTCAGACCCACGGTGCGGTAGCACTGGTTGATCAGCTTGGAGATCGCCTTCTTCTTCATCGGCTGGTTGACCACGTCGTAGGACAGGCCCGCCGGCACGATCTGGAACAGCAGCGCACGGCCGACGGTGGTGTCGACGATACGGGTGTTCTTGGTGATCGAACCGTCTTTTTCTTTGACGGTTTCGTTGATACGCACTTTCACGCGGGCGTGCAGGGACGCTTCGCCGGCGCGGAACACGCGGTCGACTTCCTGCAGGTCGGCGAAGACGCGACCTTCACCCTTGGCGTTCACCGCTTCACGGGTCATGTAGTACAGACCCAGTACCACGTCCTGCGACGGCACGATGATCGGCTCGCCGTTGGCGGGCGAGAGGATGTTGTTGGTCGACATCATCAGCGCGCGCGCTTCGAGCTGGGCTTCCAGGGTCAGCGGCACGTGAACGGCCATCTGGTCACCGTCGAAGTCGGCGTTGTACGCGGCGCAGACCAGCGGGTGCAGCTGAATCGCCTTACCTTCGATCAGTACCGGCTCGAACGCCTGGATACCCAGACGGTGCAGGGTCGGTGCGCGGTTGAGCAGGACGGGGTGTTCGCGGATCACTTCAGCGAGAACGTCCCAGACCTCCGGCAGCTCGCGCTCGACCATCTTCTTGGCGGCCTTAATAGTGGTCGCCAGACCACGCATTTCCAGCTTGCCGAAGATGAACGGCTTGAACAGTTCCAGGGCCATCTTCTTCGGCAGACCGCACTGGTGCAGACGCAGGGTCGGGCCCACGGTGATCACGGAACGACCGGAGTAGTCCACGCGCTTACCGAGCAGGTTCTGACGGAAGCGACCTTGCTTACCTTTGATCATGTCGGCCAGCGACTTCAGCGGACGCTTGTTCGAGCCGGTGATGGCGCGACCGCGACGGCCGTTGTCGAGCAGGGCGTCGACCGCTTCCTGCAGCATGCGCTTTTCGTTGCGCACGATGATGTCCGGCGCCGACAGATCGAGCAGGCGCTTCAGACGGTTGTTACGGTTGATCACGCGGCGATACAGATCGTTCAGGTCCGAAGTCGCGAAGCGGCCGCCATCCAGCGGTACCAGCGGACGCAGGTCCGGCGGCAGCACCGGCAGAACGGTCAGCACCATCCACTCCGGCAGGTTGCCGGAGTCCTTGAAGGCTTCCATCAGCTTCAGGCGCTTGGACAGCTTCTTGATCTTGGTCTCGGAGTTGGTCTGCGGAATCTCTTCACGCAGGCGGCCGATCTCGTGATCCAGGTCGATGGCGTGCAGCAGCTCGCGGACGGCCTCGGCGCCCATGCGCGCGTCGAAGTCGTCACCGAACTCTTCGAGGGCTTCGAAGTACTGCTCGTCGTTCAGCAGCTGGCCCTTCTCGAGGGTGGTCATGCCCGGATCGATCACCACGTAGCTCTCGAAATAGAGCACGCGTTCGATGTCACGCAGGGTCATGTCCATCAGCAGGCCGATACGGGACGGCAGCGACTTGAGGAACCAGATGTGGGCAACCGGCGAGGCCAGTTCGATGTGCGCCATGCGCTCACGACGAACCTTGGCCAGGGCCACTTCAACGCCGCACTTCTCGCAGATCACGCCGCGGTGCTTGAGGCGCTTGTACTTGCCGCACAGGCACTCGTAGTCCTTGACCGGGCCAAAGATCTTGGCGCAGAACAGGCCGTCGCGCTCAGGCTTGAAGGTACGGTAGTTGATGGTTTCCGGCTTTTTAACTTCACCGAACGACCACGAACGGATCATCTCAGGCGAGGCCAACCCGATGCGGATGGCGTCGAACTCTTCGATCTGACCCTGGTTTTTCAGCAAATTCAGTAGGTCTTTCAAGGCCTTTCCTCCTGGCGGAGCGGGCAGCGAGCTGGACTAGCCCCGCTGCCGATTCACGTCGTGTTATTCGGTTTCCAGATCGATGTCGATGCCGAGCGAACGGATCTCTTTGATCAGTACGTTGAAGGACTCGGGCATGCCCGGCTCCATACGGTGATCGCCATCCACGATGTTCTTGTACATCTTGGTACGGCCGTTCACGTCGTCCGACTTCACGGTCAGCATTTCCTGCAGGGTGTAGGCGGCGCCGTAGGCTTCCAGCGCCCAGACCTCCATCTCCCCGAAGCGCTGACCACCGAACTGCGCCTTACCACCCAGCGGCTGCTGAGTAACCAGGCTGTAGGAACCAGTGGAACGCGCGTGCATCTTGTCGTCCACCAGGTGGTTCAGTTTCAGCATGTACATGTAGCCGACGGTGGTCGGGCGCTCGAACTGGTTACCGGTACGACCGTCGAACAGGCGCATCTGGCCGCTTTCCGGCAGATCGGCCAGCTTCAGCATGGCCTTGATCTCGGTTTCCTTGGCGCCGTCGAACACGGCAGTCGCCATCGGTACACCGCCTTTGAGGTTCTTCGCCAGCTCGAGGATCTCGGTATCGGAGAACTCGTCGAGGTTTTCCTGACGACCACCGATCTCGTTGTAGATCTCGGCGAGGAACTTGCGCAGTTCGGCAACCTTGCGCTGCTCTTCGAGCATGCGGTTGATCTTCTCGCCCAGGCCCTTGGCCGCGAGGCCCAGGTGGGTTTCGAGGATCTGACCGACGTTCATACGCGACGGTACGCCCAGCGGGTTCAGGACGATGTCCACCGGCGTGCCGTTGGCGTCGTGCGGCATGTCTTCGACCGGCATGATCACCGAGACCACACCCTTGTTACCGTGACGACCGGCCATCTTGTCACCCGGCTGGATGCGACGGCGGATGGCCAGGTAGACCTTGACGATCTTCAGCACGCCCGGCGCCAGGTCATCGCCCTGCTGCAGCTTGCGCTTCTTGTCTTCGAACTTGTCGTCGAGCATCTGACGGCGGTCGGAGATGTAGGCCTGGGCCTTCTCCAGCTGCTCGTTCAGGGCGTCGTCGGCCATGCGCAGTTTGAACCACTGGCCACGCTCGAGACCGTCGAGGAACTCGTCGGTGATCGCGGTGCCTTTCTTCAGACCCGCGCCGCCTTCGGCGATCGCGCCAACCAGAGCCGAACGCAGACGCTCGAAGGTCGCGCCTTCGACGATGCGGAACTCTTCGTTGAGGTCCTTGCGGATCTCGTCCAGCTGCTGCTTCTCGATGGCCAGGGCGCGGCTGTCGCGCTCGACGCCATCACGGGTGAAGACCTGCACGTCGATGACGGTGCCCTTGGTGCCGGTCGGCACGCGCAGGGAGGTGTCCTTCACGTCGGACGCCTTCTCACCGAAGATCGCACGCAGCAGTTTTTCTTCCGGAGTCAGCTGGGTCTCGCCTTTCGGGGTGACCTTACCGACCAGGATGTCGCCCGGACCAACTTCGGCGCCGACGTAGACGATACCGGCTTCGTCCAGCTTGTTCAGAGCCGCTTCACCCACGTTCGGGATGTCAGAGGAGATTTCCTCTGGGCCGAGCTTGGTGTCACGCGCCACACAGGTCAGTTCCTGGATGTGGATGGTGGTGAAGCGGTCTTCCTGAACCACGCGCTCGGACAGGCAGATGGAGTCTTCGAAGTTGAAGCCGTTCCACGGCATGAACGCAACGCGCATGTTCTGACCCAGCGCAAGTTCACCCATGTCGGTGGACGGGCCGTCAGCCATGATGTCGCCACGCGCTACCTGATCACCCTTGCTCACCAGCGGACGCTGGTTGATGCAGGTGTTCTGGTTGGAGCGGGTGTATTTGGTCAGGTTGTAGATGTCGACACCGGCTTCGCCAGTCTCGACTTCGTCGTCGTTGACGCGAACCACGATACGGCTGGCATCGACCGAGTCGATCACGCCGCCACGACGGGCCACGACGCAGACGCCGGAGTCACGGGCGACGTTGCGCTCCATGCCGGTACCTACCAGCGGCTTGTCGGCGCGCAGGGTCGGAACAGCCTGACGCTGCATGTTCGAACCCATGAGTGCACGGTTGGCGTCGTCGTGCTCGAGGAACGGAATCAGCGAGGCGGCAACCGAGACTACCTGCTTCGGCGATACGTCCATCAGGGTGACGTCTTCCGGCGCCTTGACGGTGAATTCGTTCAGGTGACGTACGGCTACCAGCTCGTCGACCAGCTCACCCTTGTCGTTCAGGGTGGCGGACGCCTGGGCGATCACGTGATCGGCTTCTTCGATGGCGGACAGGAACACGATCTCGTCGGTGACCTTGCCTTCCTTGACCACGCGGTACGGGCTCTCCAGGAAGCCGTACTGGTTGGTGCGGGCGTAGGCAGCCAGCGAGTTGATCAGACCGATGTTCGGACCTTCAGGGGTTTCGATCGGGCACACACGGCCGTAGTGGGTCGGGTGTACGTCGCGGACTTCGAAGCCGGCGCGCTCACGGGTCAGACCGCCCGGACCGAGTGCGGAGACGCGGCGCTTGTGGGTGATCTCGGAGAGCGGGTTGTTCTGGTCCATGAACTGCGAGAGCTGGCTGGAACCGAAGAACTCCTTCACCGCCGCCGCAACCGGCTTGGCGTTGATCAGGTCCTGCGGCATCAGGCCTTCGCTTTCGGCCATGGACAGACGTTCCTTGACCGCGCGCTCGACGCGCACCAGACCAACGCGGAACTGGTTCTCGGCCATCTCGCCGACGCAACGCACGCGACGGTTACCCAGGTGGTCGATGTCGTCGACGATGCCCTTGCCGTTACGGATGTCGACCAGGGTCTTGAGTACGGCAACGATGTCTTCCTTGCTCAGCACGCCCGAACCTTCGATCTCGGTGCGACCGATACGACGGTTGAACTTCATGCGGCCCACGGCGGACAGGTCGTAACGCTCGGCGCTGAAGAACAGGTTGTTGAACAGGGTCTCGGCAGCGTCCTTGGTTGGCGGCTCGCCGGGACGCATCATGCGGTAGATCTCGACCAGCGCTTCCAGCTGATTGGTGGTGCTGTCGATCTTCAGGGTATCGGAGATGAACGGACCGCAATCGATGTCGTTGGTGTACAGGGTCTCGAAGCGAACGACGTTGGCCTTGGCCATCTTGGCCAGCAGGTCGGCGGTCAGCTCGGTGTTGCACTCGGCGATGATCTCGCCGGTAGCCGGGTGCACGATGGCCTTGGCAGTGGTACGGCCAATGACGTAATCGAGCGGAACTTCCAGCTCCTTGATGCCAGCCTTGTCCAGCTGGTTGATGTGGCGAGCCGTGATACGACGGCCCTGCTCCACGATCACCTTGCCGCTGGCGTCCTTGATGTCCAGAACCGCGACTTCGCCACGCAGACGCTGAGGCACCAGCTCCAGGCTCAGGCTCTCGTTCTTAACGTGGAACACGTTGGTGTCGTAGAAGGCATCCAGCACCTCTTCGGTGCTGTAGCCGAGCGCGCGCAGCAGGACGGACGCCGGCAGTTTGCGGCGACGGTCGATACGCACGAATACCGCGTCCTTCGGATCGAACTCGAAGTCCAGCCAGGAACCGCGGTAGGGGATGATGCGAGCGGAGTACAGCAGCTTGCCCGAGCTGTGGGTCTTGCCACGGTCGTGGTCGAAGAACACGCCCGGCGAACGGTGCAGCTGGGAAACGATCACGCGCTCGGTACCGTTGATGACGAAGGTACCGTTCTCGGTCATGAGCGGAATTTCGCCCATGTACACTTCCTGCTCTTTGATGTCCTTGATCGCTTTGTTCGACGATTCTTTGTCGAAAATGATCAGACGTACTTTCACGCGCAGCGGCACGGCGAAGGTCACGCCACGCAGGACGCACTCCTTGACGTCGAACGCCGGCTCGCCCAGGCGATAGCCGACGTACTCCAGGGCGGCGTTGCCGGAGTAGCTGATGATCGGGAATACGGATTTGAAGGCCGCATGCAGGCCGATGTCACGGAACTGCTCCTTGCTCACCCCTTGCTGCAGGAATTCGCGATAGGAATCCAGCTGGATGGCCAGGAGGTAAGGCACATCCATGACATCCGGCAACTTGCTAAAGTCCTTGCGGATACGTTTTTTCTCAGTGTATGAGTAAGCCATCAGCGTTCCCCAGCTTGGTCACCTGCTTGTTTGGTCAGCGCCGGCGGCGATGACCAGAAAATCGTGCAAACCCTCGGTTTGCAACCGCCTCTCGGGCGGGATCTTTCCCGGCTCCAGGTCGGCTGACGAACAGCCAACCTAGAACGGAAAAAGGCCGGTGGCAAAAGCCACCAGCCGTCAGCCTTGTGCGAATCGCTCGGGCTGTAGACGCAAGGTGCGAACTTACTTGAGCTCGACCTTGGCGCCAGCTTCTTCCAGCTTCTTCTTGGCGTCTTCAGCAGCTTCTTTGGTCAGACCTTCAGCGATGACCTGAGGAGCGGTGTCGACCTTCTCCTTGGCTTCTTTCAGGCCCAGACCGGTCAGCTCGCGAACAGCCTTGATCACGTTCACTTTCTTGTCGCCGGCTTCAGCCAGGACAACGTTGAACTCGGTTTGCTCTTCAACAGCGGCAGCAGCGCCAGCAGCCGGGCCAGCGGCAACGGCAGCAGCAGCGGTAACGCCGAAGGTTTCTTCCATCGCCTTGATCAGCTCAACGATTTCCATAACGGATTTCTGGCCGATAGCTTCGATGATTTGCTCGTTAGTCAGAGACATGACTATCAATTCCTGTATTGGGGTGACGGCCTACGCGACCATCAAATTAAACGTTTGATTTCGAAAGGGCTCACGCCGCCTTAGGCAGCAGCAGCTTCTTTCTGGTCGCGAATGGCTGCCAGAGTGCGAGCGAGTTTGCTGGTGGCGCCTTGGATAACGCTCATCAGCTGGGCGATGCCCTCGTCGCGGGTCGGCAGGCTTGCCAGTACGTCGATCTGGTTTGCTGCGAGGTACTTGCCCTCGAACGCAGCTGCCTTGATCTCGAACTTGTCCTGACCCTTGGCGAACTCCTTGAACAGACGAGCAGCAGCGCCCGGGTGTTCGTTGGAGAAAGCGATCAGGGTCGGGCCTTTGAACACGTCGTTGAGCACGTCGAACTGAGTGCCTTCAACGGCGCGCTTGAGCAGGGTGTTACGCACGACTTTCACGTACACACCAGCTTCGCGGGCCTCTTTACGGAGTCCGGTCATTGCGCCGACAGTCACGCCACGGGCATCAGCCACGACAGCGGACAGACCGGCTTTGGCAGCCTCGTTGACTTCAGCGACGATGGCCTTCTTGTCTTCGAGTTTAATTGCCACGGGTTTACTCCTGGATTTTACCGTTTCGCCAAACCGAGGTTCGGCGGCGTTTTGGTGTCTGATTCGGTAACGAATCGGGAGCACCATCTGCGTAGGCCATCAGGCGAACCTGACATTTAAAACGTGAGTCACCTACGGTCTTGGATAGCCCCCGCCAGGCAGGGACCCCAATCTTTCAAAGCCGGCAGCACACGGCTGCCGGCCCAATCACTTACGCGTCGAGCGAAGCCTGATCGATGATCAGACCCGGACCCATGGTGGTGCTCAGGGTCACGCGCTTGACGTAGATACCTTTCGAGGTCGACGGCTTCAGACGCTTCAGGTCGGACAGCAGGGCTTCCACGTTCTGCTTCAGCGCGGCGGCTTCGAAGCCGACCTTGCCGACGGAGGTGTGGATGATGCCGTTCTTGTCGGTACGGAAACGCACCTGACCAGCCTTGGCGTTCTTCACGGCGGTAGCGACGTCCGGAGTCACGGTGCCGACTTTCGGGTTCGGCATCAGGCCGCGCGGACCCAGTACCTGGCCCAGCTGGCCAACGACGCGCATGGCGTCCGGGGAAGCGATGACCACGTCGTAGTTCAGATCGCCGGCCTTCATTTCGGCAGCCAGATCGTCCATACCAACCTTGTCGGCACCGGCAGCCAGGGCAGCTTCAGCGCCCGGACCCTGGGTGAACACGGCAACGCGTACGGTCTTGCCAGTGCCGTTCGGCAGAACGGTGGCGCCACGTACGACCTGGTCGGATTTACGCGGGTCTACGCCCAGGTTCACGGCGACGTCGAAGGACTCGGTGAACTTGACGGCAGACAGCTCGGCCAGCAGGCTGGCAGCTTCTTCGAAGGTGTAGGCCTTGCCGGCTTCAACCTTGGCCGCGATGGCCTTTTGGCGCTTGGTCAACTTAGCCATTACACACCCTCCACGTTCAGGCCCATGCTACGAGCGGAGCCGGCGATGGTGCGCACGGCCGCATCCAGGTCAGCGGCAGTCAGATCGGCCTGCTTGGTCTTGGCGATCTCTTCCAGCTGAGCACGGGTAACGGTGCCTACTTTGACGGTGTTCGGACGAGCGGAGCCGCTGGTCAGGCCAGCGGCCTTCTTCAGCAGTACCGATGCCGGGGTGCTCTTGGTTTCAAAGGTGAAGCTGCGGTCGCTGTAAACGGTGATGATCACAGGAGTCGGCAGACCAGGTTCCATGCCCTGAGTCTTGGCGTTGAACGCCTTGCAGAATTCCATGATGTTCACGCCGTGCTGACCCAGAGCGGGACCGACGGGTGGCGACGGGTTTGCCTGACCGGCTTTAACCTGCAGCTTGATATAAGCCTGAATCTTCTTAGCCATTAGCTACTCCAATTTCGGGTTCGAACGCCTGACGGCTCCCCGAGGTTACTTACGCATTTATCCCAGTGACGACAAAACCCCGCAGCCTAAGGCTGCGGGGTGAGGGATGCTTATGTCAGTTATGCCTTTTCGACCTGACTGAACTCCAGCTCGACCGGGGTGGAGCGACCGAAGATGGTCACAGCAACCTGGATGCGGCTCTTCTCGTAATTCACTTCTTCGACCACGCCACCGAAATCGGCGAACGGACCATCGACAACACGAACCATCTCGCCCGGCTCGAACAGCGTCTTCGGCTTGGGCTTGTCACCACTGTCGGCAACACGACGCAGGATGGCTTCGGCTTCTTTTTCGGTGATCGGCGCCGGCTTGTCGGCAGTGCCACCAATGAAACCCATGACGCGCGGCGTATCCTTGATCAAGTGCCAAGTCGCCTCGTTCATTTCCATCTGCACCAGAACATAGCCAGGGAAGAACTTGCGCTCACTCTTGCGCTTCTGACCATTGCGCATCTCGACCACTTCTTCAGTGGGAACGAGAATCTCACCGAAGTCATCTTCCATGCCAGCCAGCTTCACGCGCTCGATGAGCGAGCGCATGACATGCTTCTCGTAACCCGAGTAAGCATGCACGACGTACCAACGCTTAGCCACGAGACACCCTTAACCAACAATCAGGGAAACAAGCCAACCGAGCAGGGAATCGAGCCCCCACAGCAGCAGCGCCATTACCAGAACCACTGCAACCACGATCAGAGTGGTCTGCATGGTCTCCTGGCGGGTCGGCCAAACAACTTTACGAATCTCGACGCGCGCTTCTTTCAGCAGCACCGCAAAGGCCTGACCACGAGCAGTCTGAAATGCCACGAACGCAGCAACAGCAGCCAACGCCACCAGACCCAGAACACGATACAGAACCGGCTCAGCAGAGAAGTACTGATTACCCACGACACCCACAGCAACCAGGGCAGCGACAACCAGCCACTTGACCAGATCAAAGCGAGAGTCTTTGGCTTCAGCCTTAACATTCATTCGAGAGGATCCTGTGAAAGACACGCCAGATTCGTTAGAAAATGGCAGGTCAGGAGGGAATCGAACCCCCAACCTGCGGTTTTGGAGACCGCCGCTCTGCCAATTGAGCTACTGACCTAAAGCAAAATCAGGCCGACCATTATGCCGGCCCGAGAGGAACAGATCAACCGATTACTCGATGATCTTGGCAACCACGCCGGCACCGACGGTACGACCGCCTTCGCGGATCGCGAAACGCAGGCCGTCTTCCATGGCGATCGGCTTGATCAGGGTAACAACCATCTTGATGTTGTCGCCCGGCATTACCATCTCAACGCCTTCCGGCAGTTCGCACGAACCGGTCACGTCAGTGGTACGGAAGTAGAACTGCGGACGGTAGCCCTTGAAGAACGGGGTGTGACGACCACCTTCTTCCTTGGACAGCACGTACACTTCAGCTTCGAACTTGGTGTGCGGCTTGATGGTGCCCGGCTTGGCCAGAACCTGACCACGCTCGACTTCATCACGCTTGGTGCCGCGCAGCAGCACGCCGCAGTTCTCACCAGCACGACCTTCGTCCAGCAGCTTGCGGAACATCTCAACGCCGGTGCAGGTGGTCTTGGTGGTCGGACGCAGACCAACGATTTCGATTTCTTCCTGGATTTTGACGATACCGCGCTCGACACGACCGGTTACTACAGTACCGCGGCCGGAGATCGAGAACACGTCTTCGATCGGCATCAGGAACGGACGATCGATGGCACGAACCGGCTCAGGAATGTAGGTATCCAGAGTCTCAACCAGCTTCTTGACGGCACTGGTGCCCAGCTCGTTGGTGTCTTCGCCGTTCAGCGCCATCAGCGCGGAGCCGATGATGATCGGAGTGTCGTCACCCGGGAAATCGTAGGTGCTCAGCAGGTCGCGAACTTCCATCTCGACCAGCTCCAGCAGCTCGGCGTCGTCAACCATGTCAGCCTTGTTCAGGAAGACAACGATGTACGGAACGCCAACCTGACGGGACAGCAGGATGTGCTCACGGGTTTGCGGCATGGGGCCGTCGGCAGCCGAGCAGACCAGGATCGCGCCGTCCATCTGGGCAGCACCGGTGATCATGTTCTTCACATAGTCAGCGTGACCCGGGCAGTCAACGTGCGCGTAGTGACGAATGTTGGAGTCGTACTCTACGTGCGCGGTGTTGATGGTGATACCACGAGCTTTTTCTTCCGGAGCGCTGTCGATCTTGTCGAAATCAACACGAGCCGAACCGAATACTTCGGAGCAGACGCGAGTCAGGGCAGCGGTCAGAGTGGTCTTACCGTGGTCAACGTGACCGATGGTGCCGACGTTGACGTGCGGTTTGTTACGTTCGAATTTCTCTTTAGCCATCTTGACCGTCTCCTAGCGAAGAATTGAGCAAGCCATGCCGCCATTAAAACAAAGGCAGATACTTTCATATCTGCCTTCATTAGATGGAGCTCATGAGCGGATTTGAACCGCTGACCTCACCCTTACCAAGGGTGTGCTCTACCAGCTGAGCTACATGAGCCAAACTCTATTGCGCCAACCACAAACTGGAGCGGGTAGCGGGAATCGAACCCGCATCATCAGCTTGGAAGGCTGAGGTTCTACCACTGAACTATACCCGCGGAGCCTGCAGCTCACGCCGAATCTGGTGGAGGGGGAAGGATTCGAACCTTCGAAGTCGATGACGTCAGATTTACAGTCTGATCCCTTTGGCCGCTCGGGAACCCCTCCAAAGTGAGGCGGCATTTTCTAGATCTGCCACCCTGCTGTCAAGCTTTTTCTCATTAAAATCTTGAGGTTAGCTACTTTGACAACATCTTCGTCGGGAACCAACTTTGACCACCCTGCGAAGCGGGCGCCATTCTATGCAAACTACTGGAGCAATGCAACGCCTTCACACGGCATTAATTGATGCTGCAAACCAGCAAAGTCTCCAGCCAAACGCCCAAGTAAAAACTCATCGGCCAAGCGCCTGCTTTCAGGCGCTACACGCACCCAGAAGCTGCGATGCGCACGCGACAGTTCGCGCATCTGGGGCTCGTACCCCGCCTCCCGCAAGCGCTGCATGACACTGCCAGCCGAATCGCCGCGAGGAAATATCCCGAGAGAAATGCCATTGGCCAGCTCGCCCTGGGTAATGATGTAACTGTCGATGCGCCGCGCCTGAAGCTCTCGCAACTGACGAAGAGATGCCTGCCTGGAGGCGAGCGGCGGCAGATAGACCCAATACTCGACCCCGGCCGCAGCATCAACACTACGCACCTCGGCCTGAATATCCAGACTCAACAGGCGCTGCTCGACCACTCTGGCCTTCTCTTCTGCCTCGAAGCTTCCGAGATAGAGACACACAGCAGCAGATGCACTGGCAGACGCGGATTCATCCGCCCTGGCGCGCGGCGAGCTGGACTCGCTCAGCAAGCGAATATCCTGCCTCGCACCCTGATAGGCGCCCGCCGGCGCCACTTCCTTGGCCCGCAAGGGAGCCTGCTGTTGATGCCACACGTAATAAAAGGCATTGAGCAATATGAGCAGCAGAAGAATCCAGCGCATGCCTTGTCTCAACTCAAGGGGCAGGCGATAGCCAGCCCAACGAAAACCAGATCAGGAACGACCTGAGCCTCTGGCACCGCATCCCGCACCAGCTCAGCGTCCCCTCCCGTCAGGAAGACCTCGAAGCCACCGGGAAAGCGCGAGCGCGCCTGAGCCAGCTGCTCGGCGACGAACCCTCTCAACATCAGCAAGCAGCCACGCTCTACAGCCTCTGCAGTTGAGCGACCAGGTTCGAGCTCTTGCAATGCTGCCAGCGCAACCTCCCGGTCATAGCGAATGCGCCGGGTATGGGTGCTCAACTGATCTCGCATGAGGGGCAGCCCCGGGCAAATGAACCCTCCGAGATGCTCGCCATCGGCGGAAACGAAATCAGCCGTCACAGCGGTGCCCAAGTCGACCACCAAGCAGGCCCGCTGCCCCAGATGATAACCACCAAGCAGCGCCAACCACCTGTCCAACCCCAGACGCTGATAGTCGTGATAGCCGTTGCGAACGCCACCCACCTGGCTGGAGGACTGCGCGCAGACCACCTCGACACCTAGTGAGGCTTTCAATCGAGTGACCAACTGCTCGGTCTCTGCATCGCTGCGCACGCTGACCAGGCGGCAGCGCTGTACCTTCACACCGGAACCGGCAAGAGCCTCGAAAAGCCCGTCGTCGGAGTCGACGATGCCTGCACAGATACGCTCACGGCCGCCAGGCGAAATCACTCGCCACTTGATGAAACTGTTACCGCAGTCGAGCTCAAGAATCATGCTGCAACCTCAGGCTCAACTCACCGCCACTGAAAACCTGTTCGACACCATCCACCTCGAGACGAATGGCGCCACGATCGTCGACACCCAGCACCACCCCCAGCGTCGCGTTGGTGCCAGCCAGTAGCGCCACCGGACGGCCGCGCCACAGATGGAGCACCTCCCATTCATCGCGCACGCTGGAAAAACCACTCTGCCAATGAAGAGACACATAGCGCGTCAACTGACGAAGCACCTCGCCCGCCAGCTCATTTCGATCGATCATTCGCCCTAGATGCTGACGCATCGACGTCCAAGGCTGATCTATCGCCGCCGTCGCATCGACCGCCATGTTCACGTTGATCCCAACGCCTATGACGACATGACAGACATCTGCCGGATCTCCGGAAAGCTCCAGCAGTATGCCGGCAATCTTTTGGCCATCGACCAGAATGTCATTCGGCCATTTGAGTCCGGCAGCCTCCAGACCGCTGGCCCGCAGCGCCTTTGCCACCGCCAAGCCGACCGTCAGGCTGAGAGCCTCGACCTGGCGCATACCGCCATCGACCCGCAACGCCAAACTGCAGTAAAGATTTTCCGCGAAGGGGCTCGCCCAGGCACGCCCTCGCCTCCCACGTCCGGCGGTCTGTCGCTCGGAAAGCAGGACGAAGGGCGCTCCACAGCCGGACTCGAGACGGCGAAACACTTCCGCATTGGTCGAATCCAGGCTGGCCTCAACGAAAACAGGCCACCCCGTATCACCGGCGTTTCGCTCAATCTCTTTGGCATTCAGCAATGTCATAGGGGCAGACAACCGGTAACCGCGACCGGGAACCTTGAACACTTCGATCCCCAGCTCAGCCTCCAGACTCTGTAATTGCTTCCAGATCGCGCTACGACTGATACCCAGCACGCCCCCCAAGGCCTCGCCGGAATGAAAGCGCCCATCCTGCAGAAGTTTCAACAATGCCAGCATGCCAGGCCCCGCCAAGAACAAGGCTGGCATGATAACGACGAGCCCCGCGCTTGCATAGAAAACAGCCTCTGCCACCAGGATCTCAGGACAAAACGT